>CALBFA010000074.1 GCA_937888365.1 uncultured Fidelibacterota bacterium
CATACTCCATTTGTAACATCAATAATAACAACAACTAGCCTTGGACTCATAATCCTCTGTTTCAGGATTCAAATCCCTGTGGATCCACAATTAGAACCCTCGTAATTCTTAGACTTACGAGGGTTTTTTGTATTACAAATACATCGATTACGTTACAAATAAAAAGCCCCTGAGTTTTATGCTCAGAGGCTTTTTATTCATTTCAAAAATTAAAGGTAGTATGTTCTACTGTGTCTTGCTAAATCTACACTTTATTACTTCAAGAATGATCCAAAACTTACCTTCTCTTTGTTAGGACTCGTCATTTTTCGTGGCGTAGTCAAGTTAGCAATTAGGTAACTTTTTTCACTCCCAGGCATAATTGGAATCACAGCGTTTTCAAAACCGTCTCTAATAATTCTAAAAGATCCAGAGAAATCTTCCGATACACCCATGATGTGTAATTCACCGACCACAGAAATAACGGTGAACGGTACATTTGACTCATCAACATATAACCTATACTCTTCATTTTCTGACACAGGGAAAGGATTGAAGTAAATTATTACTTCTCTCCCCGCAAATTTGGAGATGGTTGGAATTTTAATTTCAGAAGCTTTTTTCGACGAACTAATAGTCACGGTATCTGTATACGAATAAATGGTTACATACTGCTTTCCTGGAAATGATTCTTCAGCTCGCCCAAAAGTGTTAATTACATATTCTCCTTTTGGTAGCCCTTTATATATAACAGATTTTTTACTATTAGATATAACACTACTGATACTGTTATCAAGAGTGTGTTTTATTTCGTCATTTTCGTAATAACCTGTAATAATTCTCTCCGTATGAGTTGAATCAGAGCTATAATATATTTCATATTCTAGACCATTTTGCAAGTTGTCTAGCCTTATATCACCTATGATTGGAGGAGGAGGAGGAGGCAATGGTGGAGCTGGAGGAGGAGGAATTAGCTCAATGGCAAAATCTTCATTTCGTAGAGCTATCACTGATATTATTTGCTCGTAATTATCAGCCTTTTCATACCCGATTAACTGCACATTTATTTTGTAATCTCCTTGGAGAAATGAACCAGTCATTTTTCTGCCAAAATTAGAAAAAATATATCTGTATTCTTTAGGTGTAGAGCCAGCCTTCAAGGCATATTCTGGAACGGAATAATTAAGAGTCTCGAAGGATGTACTTGAAACCATTTCAATATCCTTATCAGTCGTTTCAATGACTTTCCCTGCAGCTTTCGTACGAATTTGCCGAATTGTTAATGTATTCCAAGCTATCTTTCCAATGCTTGTAGAATCTGCATATAAAATAATGGAAGAAGTAAATGGATTTAGTATATCAGCCATGATTTCATCTACTGTAGATTCTATTCTACTTCTAATAGTGTTTAACTGGTCAAACGGAATTGAGATTGATACGGAGCTCAAAATATCTTGGGTTGATACATCAAGTACTTTCAAATCGATTTCGAATTGTAATCCTCCAATGTTCAAACTGGGTCCTGTTTGACTATTAGGTAATACCTGCCCTCCCCCCACGACATTCAGTTCTCCAATCATCACAAAATCTGTTTCTTGCGGATATGATGATTCCTTTACTAGCTCAAGAACATTCACAGTCGAAATTCGGTTCTGAATAGATTCACCTGCAATTTTCATTTGCTTATATTTTGCTAGCGAAGAGGTCACCATTGCAGAAACTATTTTAGGATGTATCTGCTTCATTAGTATAAGATTATCCTGAGTTTGTATCCTAGTATTAGAAATAGGGCTTGTTGGTTGAGATTCAGTTATTGTCTTCTCATTCCAAAGAAAAAAAGTGGAATCATAACTAACAAAATGATGAATGTATATCATTGGAGGGTCAGATGTAGTAAAAGTATTTGACCCAAATAGAATGTTGACTAATACTATCAGTAAAACTAATGCTTTCAGTTTCATTTGTCATCTCCTCTCAAGTTTGACAATTCACCTACATGGATGACATCTCCAGTATTAAGGTCAATTACTCTGTACGTTATAGCAATTTTCGAATAGGCTTCATTGCTGGAAGTTATTTCTTCATAGGGAATTAGATTGTTATAAAGTACCAAAATATCCACACCAAAATCTCTTATTTGTTTCCATTCATCTAAATAAAGTGGATTTAGATTGAATATTTTATTTTCATACATCCATGGACGCTTTAAGTAGAGCGTCTTTAGTTTCTCATAAACAGAAAACTGCTTTTCTCCCCCTCTTTTTACAAGCGCAGAAAGCATTCCTTCCTCAAGTGCAAGATGCATCTCATTATATTTCTGACGGTTTTCACCATACTTTTGAGCCTCTACCGCCTGTCTATCGCCATCAACAATCATCAATTTTTTACCATTCAGCAATTCATAATTGAAGGAATAGTTGAATTTTTCAGCAACAATATTGTGATTTGAGAAAACTCCAGAATTCATTGTGTTTTCAAAAGGGATAACATCAGAAAAGAATATTTTCCCATTATTCGTTGCGTCCAACATACGGATATAGATACCCTCTTTAGGGATGTAACGATACATAATCAATTCTGTACAGCCAGTTGCGCTGATGAATTCTGACCACTCCTCATAGAGTAGAGGATTGGTATTAAAAACAATACTATTATACACTGCCGGATACTTGAGTTTAAATCCGGTAGATTTCTCAATCATAAATGGCGGTAATCCTTTATAATCTTTATTTTCAATTAATCCAGAAATCAACCCATTCTCAATGGCCATCATGCTTTTTGAAGGTGCGTTTGAATAGCCACTACCAATATTTAAGATATCCATATCTAATACTGCTGCTTTAGATAGCTTAGAGAAAATATTTCCTTGGAAATCAAAGTTGCTAATAGCAGAATATGTCTGATCGAATTTAGAAATATTCTCCTGATTTAACTGCTCATATGAAAGACCACCCTTTATCACTGTTGAGCCAAGAATTCGCATTGATTTTAGATCCACTAGTCTAAAATAAATAATTGCAGACATCCTTACTTCCGAGAATTCTATTACCTGATATTCTAAAAGTAGTGAAGAATTATAATCCTTTGTAATAATGCTATGCTCATTAAGATTAATTCCATGCATATAAAACCCTTGTTGAGGGGACGTCCCAACAAATTCACCAGCGTCTCTTGGAGATATAAAATCCAACTTTTCTGCAATCTCATATTCACTCGACAGAAGTCCTTTTATCAATCCATTCTCTAAAGCTAAATCCCACTGATTCATCTTTTTATAAGCTGAGCCTATCCCAAATTCATCAACTCGAGCAACAAATATTCTCTCGTTTACATACTTAGGGGGTATTTTTGAAAGGAAAGTAATAAAACCATCTGAGTCGATTACTTGTTTACCTAAAGTCCCTACATCTAAAAACCTTTTCGAATTTTCAAGTATTGCGTTAGCAATTTCAGTTGGGGTCTCTTCTGGAATGGCCTCTTTTTTTAGAAAGCTTGTATCAATACACCCTGTGATTATTAAAACTAGAACCACAATCCAAAATCGAATTTTGGAATTACTTTTTCGCATAACCTTCACCCCTTTTTTGTTTAATGTTTTGATTAATTTCAAAACATCCTTTTTACTAATTCAGTACTCAAGTTTAGAACGGTGATAATGTAGATGCACACCTAATTGGTGCAACTGAAAACTGCTGTTTAGCCTCCCAAACTCTTTCAGCTTCAAAAACATAGTATATGTCTAAAAATCATACACTTACACAGTTATTTAAATTTTGACAATAATTATCATGATTATCGGTTAAGCAAGCCGAGGAAACGATTTTGGCTGATTATGCGAAAATGGGGCAAATTTTGGACATGCATTTTTTCATCATTTTCTCAGCTTTTTGAATTTGAAAAAAACAACTCAAAAAAATATTTTCACGTCAAAAGGTAAATTTGTTGTAACTCACGCAAGAAAAATGGTAACCGAGATGATTTATTCTATTCCCAGTAAACACAACAATATGTGACTTCTGAATACATCGTCACAGCAGATACTTTTTTAGCAGCTAATAGATTGAATCTCATGTGACGTCGTTCTAGCCAGCTTTAAATAAAAAACTATTTGACTCAACGTGTACTATAGAATACTATAAACGTCTAAGCCATTGTTAATCTTATCTATCCAGTCGCTGTAACACTCAAAATAAGGCACTAAAAATCGAGTAGGCACATCATGGGCATACTCCATTTGTAACATCAATAATAACAACAACTAGCCTTGGACTCATAATCCGCAGGTTCGGGGTTCAAATCCCTGTGGGCCCACAGTTTTATCCCTTATAGTTCAGCGAATTATAAGGGATTTTTTGTTTCGGTGAGTTAAATCCAAATATGTAAAAATAGTATGCGCTTTTGAAGCTGAGCAACTGTAAACAGAATTCCTTCCCTTCAAATTCCAATAATAAAATAATTCCAGATTTTCCATTAATACACGATAAAATACATCTCATTATTAGCTTGACATCTATTTATTTGATATTTAATTATTGCTATGAGCACACATTATAAAGGAAGCCCACGCGAAAATCTTGTACTCGATACCTATATTAAGTTTTCTAGAGCTAATAATACGCTAAACAATATCATGCGACGCAATATAGAAGACCAAGGAAACACCTTATCTCAATTCGGCGTCCTTGAAATTCTAGCGCATATCGGTCCCCTTTCCGTAAAAGACATCAGCCAAAAAATTCTATTAACGACTTCGAATCTCGTCACCGTTATTGATAACCTCGTTAAACAAGAAATGGTGTTACGTGTACCCTGCGAACATGATCGCCGCTCTGTTATTATTCATCTCTCCCCCAAAGGTGCAGAGACAATCCAACCCATATTTAGAAATCATCTCGATGAGTTGATGCAATGTTTTTCAACTTTTGATGATACGCAACTCAAAACCCTCGGATCTCTTTCCAAAGATCTGGGATTAAACCAAAACACATAAGGAAATAATATTATGAAAAATTTAAAAACAATCGGACGTTACGTATTTGCAATGCCATTTGCAATTTTTGGTCTCATGCATTTTACCAATGCCTCGGCTATGGGTGGGATGGTCCCTAGCTTTGTTCCTGGTGGCGTTTTCTGGGTATATGTAACAGGGCTGGCATTGATGGCTGCAGCAGTGAGTTTTGTAATCGAAAAACATACCTACCTCGCTGCACTATTAACAGCTGTCTTAATGCTTGTTTTCGTACTCACCATTCATTTGCCCGCCGTAATCGGTGGCAATATGATGTCAATGGGAAGCCTACTTAAAGATTTCGGCCTAGGCGGTGGTGCATTGTTATTGGCGTCATTTTACCAAGAAGACTAAAAATACTTTGATCAACGTCATTCCATTTCAGTCGTTAGGAAGAGCCAATCATGGATGGCTTGATGCGCGGCATCACTTCAGTTTTGCTCGATATTACAATCCTGAGCGAGTTGGCTATATGCCGCTTCTGGTATGGAATGACGATTTAATTAAGCCTGGAACAGGCTTTGGTATGCATCCACACGACAATATGGAAATCATAACCTATATTCGAGAAGGTGCTATTACGCACCGCGATAATATGGGAAATGAGGGTCGAACCGTCGCAGGTGATGTACAAGTTATGTCAGCTGGCTCAGGTGTTTTTCATAGCGAACACAATGAAGGATCCGTTGATACTGTGTTGTTTCAGATTTGGATTCATACAGCAGTTCGTGATGTAAAACCGCGTTGGGAAACAAAGACATTCCCCCAAAATACTCAAAACAAACTCGTCCCATTTGTGAGTGGTCGTAAGATTCACCAAGATGACGATGTCCTGTCTATTTATCAGGATGCCGCTATTTTTGCCGGTGTTATCAAACAAAACAAAATATTTACTCAAATTTTAGAACCAGGCCGCCATGTCTATATGGTGCCTTCAAAAGGTACAATTGAGATTAACGGGCAAATTGCTCACCCACGAGATGGCATTTACATTAAAGATGTGAATGAAATTATCATCACGGCTATTTCGGATGCAGAAATAGTATTGGCGGATCTCCCACTTTTTACAAATTAATCGTAATGCTTAGTGTTTACAAAGCGCAGATTTTGTTACATTATTTCGACTCTTACTATTAAATAAGAAGATAAATTATTTAGATTTAATGCACCTTATCATATTATTTTATATGTACTTATAAAATAGTGCATTTTTCGGATGACGATTGGCTATACAATGGTCATGAAGAAGAAATTAGATTTTCACGATAAAATGCTTCTATTAATGATTCTGTGAAAACGGTCTCATATTAAAATTACTGCAGAGTCGGCTTGTTTAGACAACGAAAACATGGATATAAGTCTCAGGATACAGGTAAATTTTTAAGAATAACAGCTGATTATTGTCATGAAAATAAGCTAAATTAAGTTCTCCTAATGATGAATTTAACTGAGTATTTATCTGCAAATTCAGCTTATAATGTCGCCCCTCATCCCAGCGAGTTTGGATGGTTCAGAAAAGTAACTCGCGCCTTGTTGATGAGAAAAAAAGAAACTCGTTTAGACAATTACTTTACAGAGGAAGTTGTCACAAATCGAGGATATCGTATGAAGGTTTTAACAACGAGCAACCCTCAAAATGGCTGCTTAAAAATTAGGAGAAAATGATGACATCTTTAAAGACCCTCTTATTATTCGTTACGGTATTAAGTGTAAGTTTTGGTCAAGTCGGTATAAGCGGTTCATTGGGTATGGGATATCCCTACCAATGGCGGGGATCAAACTTAGTTGAATCAGTAGTCGTATCTCCAGATTTAACTCTCGAATTGGAAGAGACAGGATTATGGTTTGATGTTTGGGGAGCTTTCGCTAGAGATTATAAAGAAATTGACTTAACAGTTGCGTGGGATTATGATTTTAATGATAACTGGGGAATGGAAATAGTTGGTGTCAGTTATCTATATCCCGGCGATGAATTTGAATATTCAATAGAACCAGGAATTGCACTATTCTCCTATAGTTTACCAATGGAACCTTCTTTATTCATGGCTTATGATTTGAATGTAAAAAGCTTCTATACAGAACTAGCTGCAGCCGAGAGTTTTGGGTTACCATTTGAAATCGGCCTAAACTACGGTTTTTACTCTGATAGCGATTGGAATGATAGTCACATTTCACTTTCGCTTACTTCAGAATTCACGGTTGGCTCCATGACAATGACCCCAACACTTGGATATGCTTTAAATTTAAGTGATGGTGATAATGTACCTTTTTTGAACATTATTTTAGGAATGTAATTTTTAAAATAGAAAAGTTTGCAAATAGTACGTGTTGAATGACCAAAAGACTCCAACACGAGCTTTGATTGAATTGATATACGATACAAGAAATTGGTTGTTACTATTTATAATTTTCCTAAGACTTTTAAAAATTATATCTTAGTGATGAATCTCGAGTAAATCTTAGACGAATTGGTTCAAAACACGATTTAACACTTCTCAGTAGAAGAGGAGCTCAAATAGGTTTCTCTTTTTCAATCCTCAAGTCGTGAAAAATATTGAGCTAAATCATAAATATGCGACCAAAGTATTCTTAAAGCCGTGTTTGTTTTTGAATCCATTATTTTTACATTCATACCAATATTTGAAACGATTTATTATTGAATTTCGTTTCGAAGAAAAAATGAAAATATTTACAAAACACTTTTACAAAGACGAAAGAAATTGAATTCAATTTCTTTGAGGAGCGCAAAATGAAAACTAGAATTTTAATGTTCATCCTATTGTCAATATCGACGTTTGCTGCAACAGATATCCAAACAATATCAATTGCTGTAACGAATAATGATGTTGATTGGTGCAACTTTCAATATCCAGATTCTACAGGATTTGAAACAGGCAGTGAATTTTTAGTTTTTGCACAGGTTCACGAACCTGGCGTTACAGATGCAACTGGTGAAGGTACTGCGATTTCCGCATGGATTGGGTATTCAAATACCAATAATGATCCAGCAAGCGAAGGCTGGACATGGGCTCCCGCTACCTATAATGTAGATTCAGGAGCAAATGATGAATACAAATTGGATTTGGGTGCTCAAATAACATCTGCTGGGACATATTACGTCGCCAGTCGATTTTCTCTCGATGACAGCACTTATAAATATGGTGGCTACAATCCAAGCGGTGGTGGTTTTTGGGACGGCATAAATAACGTCAATACGCCCTATACTGTAACTGTCAACACGGCACCTGAGTTGGCTTTGATAGGGAATCAAGAACTTACGGAAGATACGCCCGTTTTTATCGTTCTCTCTTCTACCGACTTAGAAAATAATACTATAACATATAGCGCGAGTGGTGGGAGCAATGAAACAATCGTTACAACAATCAGTAATGATACATTATTTTTAACTCCCGCGAGTGACTTTTTCACAACAACGCCTATCCCCCTTACCATCACAGCTGAAGATGGGCATGGTGGCTCTGATTTCGAAGTTATTGACGTTACAGTAGTGGGTGTAAATGACAACCCAGCTATCACAAGCATTACAGACCAAACAGGTACAGAAGGACAAGCGCTGACATTCACATTAACAGCAACGGATGTCGATAATGATTCGCTTTCATGGAGTTCTCAAAATTTACCAAATGGCGCCTCTTTTACCGACAATAGTGATGGAACGGCTGATTTTTCTTGGACACCTTCCTATAATCAAGCTGGTACCTATACGGATATTCAATTCATAGTCAATGACAATCAAGGCGGTCTTTCTTTACTACGCATTGGAAAAACTCGATAATAAATGGGTTTAGCATTGAATTTTGTACCTTATATTTTTAGAATACTGAGATACAACCGCTGGTTAATAGTCTTGATATTGCTATTCAATTCCGCGCTCTTTGCGAATAGCGATACCCTGTCTATCAGCATTACCATTCAAGATGCTGTTTCCACTGAAGATGTTTTTATCCCAGCAGAATATGCGCTTCACGCGCCTTTCCCGAATCCCTTCAATTCGGAAGTTAATTTCGTCATCGATATTCCTGAAAATACAATGGGCCAAATTGTCATATTAAATTTGTTGGGTCAAGAAATAGCAATTTTGCATGATGGCAATTTACCACCTGGCCGATTTGCCTTTGCATGGAACGCGTCAAACTCTTCGTCTGGGATTTATTTCATCCAAATTAGATCGATTGCTTTCAATCGTGTGGAAAAAATTTCGCTGATTCGATAATATCAGTAAATATTCTTGGTTTATTCGTCTCATTTTGCTTGAAGCTTCCTTCACTTTCTTTATAATACAAGCCTGCAAATAACTAATGCTTATAGTGGCAGAAATTGACAACTCAAATTAAAGGCAATCCTAATGATTTTTAGAAAAACATATAATTACATCACTAAAAAAATTGATATGACCCAAGAGGACATTAAACAAAATTCAGCCGACATAAAGCGAGCTGCCGATCTAGGTGATTTGAAAGAAAATGCCGAGTATCATGCAGCGAAAGAAAGACAAATTTTATTACATCACAATTTACAGCGTTTAGCAAACCAACTCAGTAATGAAGTAGTTGAACCTGAAGATATTGATACATCTATCGTTTCTTTCGGAACGCGTGTTACTTACACAGATGGAACAACTAATATTACGGTTTCAATTGCGGGTTCAGCTGAATATGATCTAGATTTATTCAAGAATATCGTCACCGCTACCTCTCCTTTTGCGAAAAAAATCCTTGGCAAAAAAGTGGGTGACTCAATCACCATGGATTTGCCTGCCGGTGAAAAAACATTCACTATTTTGGAAATTGCCCTTTTAGACTAACTGACATTCCACCCATAGGTGCTTGAGTAGCATTGAATAACGATGTAGAATACGTCGTTATTTTTAATGGTAGGTTCCACGATCTACGATGTCTTTTATTCGATTTTTTCATTTCTCTAAAATTTACCCTTAATTATTTGACTTTCATGTTCCCTGTGTTATATGAGCGCTAATGATACTAAATTCTAACATTATTACATATTTAAGGACTTCAAATGATTAGCACAAGTAATATAGGACTCACTTTTGGAGGCCGAAAACTATTTGATGAAGTTAATATCAAATTTACACCTGGAAACTGCTATGGACTCATTGGCGCAAATGGAGCAGGCAAATCGACGTTTTTAAAACTTCTATCAGGAGATATTGAACACCAAGTCGGCACTGTTAACATTACACCGGGTCAACGATTGTCTGTTTTAAGACAAGACCATTTTGCCCATGAAGAAGAGACCGTAATTGATACAATTTTAATGGGAAACGATAAGTTGTTTAGCATCATGAAAGAAAAAGATACGATTTATATGAAACCCGATTTTTCTGACAAGGACGGGCTTCGTGCTGCTGAATTGGAAGGCGATTTTGCGGAAATGGGTGGATGGGAATCTGAAGGCGAAGCTTTAACATTGTTGGCTGGCTTAGGTTTAGGCTCTGAATATTCCGAAAAACGGATGAAAGAGTTAACAGGGCCTGAGAAAGTTAAAGTGCTACTTGCCCAAGCTATAAATGGTGACCCCGATATTTTACTGCTCGATGAACCAACCAATAACCTCGATATCAACGCTATTCAATGGCTTGAGAATTTTCTCCTCAAATTTAAAAATACGGTTATTGTTGTTTCTCATGATAGACATTTCTTAAATAAGGTTTGTACACATATCGCAGATATTGATTACGGAAAAATTACAAGTTATACGGGAAATTATGACTTTTGGAGAGAGTCCAGTGCCCTCGCCGCAAGCCTACGAAATAATCAAAATAAAAAAGCTGAAGAAAAAGCAAAAGAACTCAAAGCATTTATTAGTCGATTTTCCGCAAATGCTTCCAAATCAAAACAAGCGACGTCTCGACAAAAACAACTGGATAAATTGGAACTCGATGATTTACCAATCTCTACTCGTAAATACCCATTCGTTCATTTTGATGCGGAACGTGAAGCCGGAAAAGATGTTTTAACCGTTTCAGGTCTTACGAAATCAATCGATGGCGTAAAGATTCTCGATAATCTCAGCTTTACCATTTATAAAGGTGACAAGATTATTTTCTTAGGTGGCAATGATGTCGCACAAACGACCCTTTTTCAAATCTTAGCGGGTGAGATGGAACCTGATTCTGGGATTGTGAAATGGGGTGTCACGATTACCACCTCTTATTTCCCAAGAGATAATGCCCAATTCTTCCAATCGGATGATCGCAATCTTATTAGCTGGCTTCGTCAATATTCGGATGATCAACATGAACCTTATATCCGCGGACTTCTAGGAAGAATGCTATTTTCTGGAGATGATGCCCTTAAAATGATTAACGTATTGTCTGGAGGGGAACGCGTGAGATGTATGCTTTCAAAAATGATGATTTCAGGCGCTAATGTTCTAATACTCGATGGGCCTACTAACCATCTTGATCTTGAAAGTATCACCGCCGTTAATGAGGGTTTGATTCGTTTTAAGGGAACCATATTATTTTCCTCCCATGACCACGAGTTTAATCAAACAGTCGCAAACAGAATCATCGACATTAATAGCCAAAAAACGGATATCACCTACACAACCTATGACGACTATCTAGGTTTAGAATAAACGCTAATAAAAAAGGGGCAAACGGCCCCTTTTTTATTAGCATTATTTTTAGGAAATCTAGGGCGTTATCGTTGAATCAGTCTTTGTTTCTTCTGCAGGAATAACCTCATCCTCTTTTTCAAGAGGGATAATGTCTGGCTCCGTTTCTAAAATTGGTGCTGTTTTCACATCTTCTTCAACTTTATTAGGTTTTGCCTGAAGCTCATCAAGATAGGGTTTTGGTCTATAACCACTAAGTGCCGTTATTATTGTTTCTAAACTAATATTAGGTACCGCTCGAACCGCTCTATATAACTTATCTTGTACGGTTGAGTAATACTGTAAATCTTCATTTATGGTGATAATACTATTTTCATTATTTTGAATACTGTTATTAATAAGTTCAATATCTTCATATAATTTTTTCTGCATGACCTTGCTCTCTTCCAACAAAGCAAAAACATCCTCCTGAGCTCTTAATAAGCTGTCAGCTACATTATTAACAATCAGAGTCACTTCTACAATAACGCTATCAATTTTTTCATCTAATGCGCCAGCAATTAAAGAATCAACTCTTTCAGAAATTGTATCATCTACGTACTTTTCACTTGCCAAAACATATTGTGGCGGTAATGGGATTGGAATATACGTACAGGAAATACTACCCAGGCTTAGCGATACTAGCAATAATACTTTTATTTTACTCATGTTGACCCTCTTTCTCATTTTCAAATTTTATACCCTCGAGAACCTAAAAAATATAGGTCCTTATAAAACAATAATTTTTTAAAAAATTATAATTCGTTTCCTTTAAACACAATGATAAAAACAATATCAGATTCGAAACTGCTCCTTTAATGAAAATTAGGGTCGAACCCGATAAAGCAATTATTACCCACTATCTTATCAAAAATTATGCAACAAAAGATTGATGACTTGATACCACTTTCTCTTATGTTATCCCAAAAGCGAAAAACGTGAAAAACTATCATAAATTACATAAAATAATTAATCAAAAAATTCTCGTTCTAGATGGCGCTATGGGAACGATGATTCAATCTTACCAGTTTAAAGAAAATGACTATCGTGGCCAATTATTCCGTAAACATCCTATTGACCTAAAAGGAAATAGCGACGTCTTGAATCTGACTCAGTCTGACGCCATCAAAGCCATCCATCGGGCGTATCTTGATGCTGGGGCAGATATTATTGAGACTAATACATTTAATGGAACAGAAATTTCTCAAAGAGAATATGGTCTTCAGCATAAAGTCAATGAGATGAATTTTCGCGGTGCTCAATTGGCTCGCCAAGCCCTTGACCAATATCTCATCGAGTTCCCTTCTGAACAAAAGTTTGTTTGCGGATCAATGGGACCCACCAGTACAACGGCGTCTTTATCGCCTGACGTAATGAGACCCGCTCATCGCACTATCACCTTTGATGAATTATATGACGCATACAAAAATCAAGCTGAAAATCTCATTAAAGGCGGTGTCGATGTCTTAATGGTGGAAACCATTTTTGATACGCTAAATGCAAAAGCCGCACTTATGGCAATTCAGGATTATAAACAAGAAAATAATATTAATATTCCGGTGATGGCTTCTGTCACGGTTTCAGATGGAAGCGGTCGAACGCTTTCAGGACAGACTTTAGAAGCTTTCTGGACGTCGATTCGTCATTTCGACCTATTTTCCGTAGGCTTAAATTGTAGTTTTGGTGTTGAACTCCTCAAACCCTATCTCAGAACCTTTAACAAACTAGCGGAAACGCGCATCAGCATTCATCCAAACGCCGGACTTCCAAATATTATGGGAGAGTATGATGACTCACCTCGCTATATGGCAGAATCAATAGCTGATTTTGCACAAGAAGGTTGGGTCAATATTGTGGGAGGATGCTGTGGCTCAACACCTAAACATATTTCCGCCATAAAAAAGGCTGTCGAAAATCTCAACCCTAGGCCTCTTCCATCTAAAAACCATACAAGCGTTTTGAGTGGATTAGAACGATTATTTCTCGACGAATCGAGTAATTTCTTTAATATCGGTGAACGGACCAATATCGCCGGATCATCTCAATTTAAAAAACTCCTGAAAAATAATGACTTTGAAAAAGCAAGCAATGTTGCCCGACAACAAATCGAAAATGGCGCTCAAATCATTGATATAAACGTCGATGATGATCTACTTGATGGATTAACAACGATGGAAACGCTTATTCGTACCTTCTCCTCCGACCCTGCTGTCGCTCGTGTACCCTTTATGATTGATTCGTCCAATTGGGAAATTATTGAATGCGCGTTAAAAAATATTCAAGGGAAAACCATCGTAAATTCCATCAGTTTAAAGGACGGCGAAGAAGCTTTTCTGGAAAAAGCACGTCGTGCTAAAAAATTTGGTGCCGCCGTTGTTGTAATGGCTTTTGACGAAAAGGGACAGGCTGACACATACGAAAAACGTGTCGCCATTTGTAAACGAGCTTACGAATTACTTGTAAATCAAATCAATTTCTTAGCCGAGGATATTATTTTTGATGTCAATGTTTTTGCCATTGCAACAGGCATCCCCGAACATGACCATTATGCAAAAGATTTTATAGAAACCGTCCGCACGCTCAAAGCGCTCTTTCCGCTTGTTCATTTTAGTGGAGGCATTTCGAACCTTTCTTTCTCTTTTCGACAAAATCCTCCCATTCGAAAAGCCATGCACTCCATTTTTCTTTATCATGCGATTCAAGCGGGTCTCGATATGGGGATTGTGAATCCAGGGCAACTCTGGATTTATGATAAAATCCCAAATGACATGAAAATTATTATTGAAAATGTAGTTTTGGGTAAATCAAAAACACCCGCGGAAGATTTGATTGCATTAGCAAATGGACAAATGGACATTCAGGCAGATAAGATCGACGCAGCTGTTTGGAAAAATTTAGACCTTGAAGAACGAATTCATTATCAATTAGTCGAAGGTTTGAGCGATCAAATTGAAAATGATGCCCTTGCCGCATACGAAAAACTCAAATCAGCCCTCGCTGTTATCGAAGGCCCTCTCATGTCTGGCATGAATCAAGTGGGCGATTTATTTGGCTCTGGAAAAATGTTTCTTCCTCAAGTCGTCAAAAGTGCACGTGTGATGAAAAAGGCTGTCGCCGTTTTAGAGCCCTTTATGTTGGACGGCGATGATGAGAACGCGAATAAACCTGTCATTGTAATGGCGACTGTGAAAGGCGATGTCCACGATATTGGGAAAAATATCGTTTCTGTCGTTTTAAGCGCGAATGGTTTCGCGATTCACGATCTAGGCGTTATGACATCGCTTGACTCTATTCTAAAAGCGATTCAAAATCCAAATGTCGTAGCCCTCGGATTAAGCGGACTTATTACGCCTTCCCTGTTTGAAATGATTGACGTTGCGAAAGAACTGGAGAAAATTGGATCAAAAATGCCATTATTAATTGGAGGAGCAACAACGTCAAAAACACACACAGCTGTGCGGATTGACAAGGAATATTCGGGTCTCGTTGTGCATGTAAAAGATGCCAGTCGCGCAATTCCTGTGCTTCAATCCATACAAACCAAGAGCCAGTATGATGACTATCTTCGGAGCACAAAATCAACTTATCATAGGCTTCGCCATCAATATCTCAATTTAGAGAAGCAAAAAGTTTTGGCGACCTTCAACCAAATTCAAAACCAAAAATTCAACCCCGTAAAAGCCGAGGATGTTTCGGTACCTAAAAATATTGGGATGCAAGTTTGGGAATCCATTCCTCTCGAAACGCTGGTCGATTTTATTGATTGGACGCCTTTTTTCCTGAGCTGGAATCTAAAAGGAAAATATCCGAAAATCCTTAATCATGACGAATATGGTAAAGAAGCTCAAAAAATTAAAATGGATGCTGACGCATTAATTAAAGAACTTATACTTAAGAAACTGGGCGGGATTTCAGCCGTCGTCGGTATTTTCCCAACTCAAAAAAGTGGTGATGATGTTATCATAATGGCCGAACATGGACAAAGCGAGTTGGGTATATTTCACTTTTTACGACAACAAGAAATACGATCGACTGATCAAAAATATATTTCATTATCAGACTACCTTTTCGACAATGACTTCATCGGCTTTTTTACATCAACGGCTGGTTTGGGACTGGAAATACTCATTTCCGAAAGCCAAAATAGTGGCGATGATTATCGTGTTATGATGCTTAAAGCCTTGGGTGATCGCCTTGCAGAAGCGGCGACGGAATGGCTTCATTATAAAGTCAGGACAGAGCTTTGGGGCTTTTCTCCCAATGAGAGTTTATCAATCGATGAATTAATTTTGGGGAAATATCAAGGCAGCCGCCCCGCCGTTGGTTATCCTTCTTGTCCCGACCATACAGAAAAAGAGCTCATTTGGAAACTTCTCGATGTTAAAAATAATACAGGCGCGTCCCTAACGTCATCCTACGCTATGACGCCTCAAGCAACAGTTTCAGGATGGATATTTTCACATCCAAAGGCACAATATTTCAATTTAGGAAAAATTGGAGTGGATCAATTTTCGGACTATGCAAAGCGCAAAAATATGCCCAAAGACGAGTTGACTAAATGGCTCGCACCTCATTTAATTGATAATGATTCATAAAGATATTATTTTAACTACCATAATTCGACATAGGAAACAAAATGAAAGTTATTGAACATCTTGATCGTGCGAAAAATCCTCTTTTTTCCTATGAAATAATTCCGCCAATTAGAGGACGCAATGCAAGTGAACTCATCGAAATTGTATCGGCTCTCGAACCTTTGCACCCGCCTTTTATCGACGTAACAAGCCACTCCGCCGAAGCCCAATACGAAGAGTTGCCCGATGGAACGATTCATCGGAAAATAAAGAAAAAACGGCCTGGTACCGTATCGATATGTGGCATTATACAGAATCGATTTAAAATTGACACCGTCGCCCACCTTCTCTGCAATGGTTTTACACGTGAAGAAACGGAAGATGCAATCATTGAGTTGAATTACCTTGGAATTCAAAACGTATTAGCCATCCACGGTGACGCTGTTAATTACCGAAAGAAAATTGCTGATGATCGAAGCGTTAATCAATATACTTCTCAACTAGTGAAGCAAATATCGGATCTTCGCAAAGGGCAATTTTTAGACGAAATTGATGACGCCGACCCAATAGATTTTTGCATCGGTGTTGGTGGATATCCTGAAAAGCATTTTGAATCACCGAATCTCAACATGGATCTTCGATATTTAAAAGCAAAAATCGATGCTGGTGCTGATTATATCGTGACTCAAATGTTTTTTGATAATCAACATTTTTTTGATTTCGAAAAACGATGTCGTGAAGCAGGCATTACAGTGCCAATAATTCCAGGCTTAAAAATTTTGAGCAATTCCAAACAATTGACGTCGATTCCAAAATATTTTCATATCGATATCCCTGATACGTTTACGAAAGAAATCCTCGAGAATAGACAATATTCAAAAACAATAGGACTTGAATGGGCAACAAAACAAGTCGCTGATCTTTTGGCTCATGGGGTAAAAAACGTTCATTTTTATATCATGAATTCAACAAAGTCTGTATCTCAACTTGTTAAAACTTTTCTTTAATTAAAATTGGTTTTTATGCAAGACATCGCGTTATCTTTTCTCACATAATATTTGTAATTGAATCATATTTTTTGCTTTACATCGGTTTTCTGATTTATATCTTGGAAACGATATGAATGAAATACGTTTCCAATGAACCCCGAAGAAACCAAGCAAAAAGAGTTAATCTTAAGGGAAAGCATTATTTCCATTCTCCAAGGTGGGGTTAAAAATTTTACGATTGATTCTTTTGCGCAAGGTCTTGGAATGGCAAAAAAAACAATTTATAAATTTTTCCCTTCTAAAGAGAATCTTATTGAATATACGCTCATGCATTATCTTAATAATTTGGTCGTAAACCGCACTCATAAACTGATGGAATCGGATGAAAACGCCGCGATTCAATTCTACAAAGTCAATGAAATCGCTATTCAAACACTCAAATTATTATCAACGGCACGCGTTTCTGAAATTAAAGGGAAATATCCGTCAATATGGAAAAAAATAGAAAAATTTCGACAAGATCGGCGCAATGAACTACTCATCATTTTGGATAGAGCAAAAACACAAGATTTATTAATGCCAGGCGTTGACCCTGTTACCGCGGCTGATGTCTTTGTAGGTATTATTCAAGCCACATTACAGCCCGAGGTTTTACTGCGGAACAATTTGGAGCCAGGAGAGACAGCCAAATCAATTGTAGAAATATTTACGAGGGGTATTTTTATACCCGAAAGTTTAAAGGAGATACATAATCTTTATGAAAAATAAATTCATTGAATTCATAGCAACAAAGCCTGGATTGACTATTATCATATCACTATTAATGACATTTTTTATTGGAAGTGGAGTTCGTTTTATAATTATTGATGATGATTTAATGAACATGCTGCCGGGGAATTTGGCATCCAAGCAACTCTATGACGAGGTGATGGATGATTTTGGGAATAGCGATGTTATGTTTATTGCCTACGGTATTGAAGGCGAAAATGCACTCAATAAAAAAACGCTCTCAATCTGTTGGGACATTACCGAAGCTCTTGAAAACATCGAAGGTGTTGACGAAATTGTTTCTATCAGCAATACGAATGCAATTGAAAGTGATGATGGATTCATGGCCGTAGGCGATCTTCAACCTAATCGTGATTTGAATGATGAAGAATTAGAAAGAATCATAGGATATCTTGATGCAAATCCTGATTTTAAATTGAGGTTTTTATCCGATGATGGATTTTACTTAAACCTTATTGTCAGGACACTGAAAGAGGGTGATTTAAACGCAATCACTCACGAAATTGACCGCATTAAAGAAACTAATTTAAATGATTATGATGTCCATATTGGTGGCCAAGCTTATGTGACAGGAATTGTTCCACAACTCATAATGGGAGATACTCAAAAATTAATGCTCGTCGGTGTTATTCTTATGGTGCTCATTTTATTGGCAAATTTGCGATCCCACCCAGCCGTAGGTTTGGTGATGGTAACGATTCTATTATCTGCCTTAGGGATGATGGGATTTATGGGGTATATGGTTAAAATCACGGGCTCTCCTCGTTTCTATTTTACTCTTATCAATTCTCCCATGCCAATCATATTACTTACAATCGCAAACTCAGATGGTGTTCACATTATTACGCGCTTTTTTAGAGAACTTCGAAGTCATCAAGAATCTGACACCGCTATTAGACGGACACTTAAGGGACTTATGTTGCCCGTATTTTTGACGTCTTTAACAACTGCTCTGGCGTTTGTTACATTGGTCTCAGCACCTATAATGCCCGTGACTGGAATGGGATTGTCTTTGGCATTTGGTGTTATTTGGGCCTGGGTTCTTTCAATTACTTTTTTACCGGCAGTATTAGGAAAAAAAACATGGAATCTAACGAGTAAAGCCATCACACATAAAAGCTTTTTTGAAAAAGCGAGTGCAAGTTGGGGCAATATCCTTGTTAAAAACCCCAAACTAATACTCAGTATTGGCTCATTGATTGTCCTCGTGTCTATCATTGGCGTATTTTTGGTCGAAGTAGAGGTCAATATCCTCTCCTTTTTCAAAGAAGGCAGCGACATCCGAAATTCATATGCTTTTCTAGATGACAAGATGCTAGGAACGATGACAACCGTTTTTCGTTTTGATGGCGACATCAAGGATCCGAAAGTTTTAAATGATATGGAAACGCTGCAAAACCATTTGGAAGAAAATCCAAAAGTCACTATGACTATTTCTATTGCCGATGTCATTAAACAAATGCATAAATCTGTCATGGATGACGACCCCACATACGAAGTTATTCCCAACACTAAAGAAGAAGTAAATAATTTATTCACCCTCTATGGTATGTCAGGCGATCCCGACGATTTTAGTAGTTTAGTGAGTTATGAATATGATCAAGCGATTGTTACGGCAATGCTAAAAAGTGTTTCGACCAATGAGATTATAACGTTTGCAAATGAAACCGATGATTTTCTAAGGGGTCACCTTTCCAGTGGTGCGGATGTAAAATCGACAGGTCTGCTGATAATCTTAAAAGATTTTGTATATCTTGTCATTAATTCGGCCATTTATAGTTTGATTGCATCCATTATTCTCATTGGTTTGCTTGGAGCTTATTTCTTTAAATCCTACAAATGGGGTGGGCTGGCGATATTACCATTAACATCCGCAGTTTTGCTCAATTTTGGATTAATGGGATTAATCGGCGTTCAACTCAGTCATATAACGGCTTTGTTGTCATCAATTATTATTGGCGTCGGCGTTGATTTTGCCATCCATTACATAGCTGAGTTTAGGACATTATTAAAGCAAGGTGTCACAGCTAATAAAATTTCGGCTGCTGTTATAAGCGAAGTGGGCTATCCTATTTTTTTGGATGCAGCTTCGAATATGGGTTTTATTGCACTTGTTATTTCCGCCTTTTTACCCATCCAGTACATTGGCGGGCTGATGACATTTGCAATGATTTCCACATCCATCGGAACATTAACGCTCTTAGCAGCATCGACAGAATTATTAAAAAAGAAAATCTATGCTTTTGAAAATATAAGATTACAAATTAAAGGAAACCAATAATGAATAATATTTCAATCCTGAGTTTAATCCTTTCCATATTTATCTCTCAATCCATTGCAGATGATGGCTTTAAATTAGCCAAAGCGATGGAAGATAGACTGGCTCCAATTGATATAAAATCCGAATCAACCATGATTTTAACCAATAAGGACGGCAAAACACGAATTTCGAAACTAAAATCTTGGGCTGGTGAAGATAATAAGAAGCAAATTATCTGGTTTTTAGAGCCAAAAGATGACAGAGGTGTTGCGTTTTTAAAAATTGAACATGAGGGTGGCGATGACGAAATGCGATTATGGCTCCCTGCTTTTAAAAAAGTTAGACGGATTTCGTCGAACAAAAAATCGGGCTCGTTTATGGGCTCCGACATGAGCTATGAAGACATGACAACTCGTGAACTAGATGAATATGATTATTCCATTGAAGGCAGCGACATCGTCGATGGAAAAGAGTGTTTTATCTTGATTAGTATTCCGAAAGATAAAAAGGCAAATTCCTATTCAAAATTCAAAACATGGGTTACAAAAAAAGATACGCTTGCTATAAAAGAAGAAGCCTATGATAAACGAGATAAATTATTAAAGCTCAGGACAATTATATTTAAGAAATTTGACAAATACACGATTCCTGTTGAAATCTATGTAGAGAATGTTCAACAAAATCATAATACGCGCTTAAATATTGACCATATTGAAGTTGATACAAAAATAGATGATAGCGTATTTCAAGAAAAAAATCTTAAACGCATACCGTAGGGGAATTCTTATATGAAACGCTTTTTATTTTTTCTAATTCCCATTCTCTCCATAGCTCAATTTGAGGTTAGTGGAAATATAACACCGCGAGGACAGTTTTATTTAGATTCGTTAGATACGCATATAGATTTACCATTTCGTATCGGAGAACTTGAAGCAAATTTAAAAGCAGGCGATTTTTATGCCATTGCAAGTTTAGCGATTGAAACACGATGGGATTCGATTAAGAATCCTGATTATGATTTACGAGAAGCTTATGTGTCATGGGTTCCAAGCTTTGGTGAAATTATGTTGGGCAAACAAATCATACCATGGGGAGCGGCAGACGGAAATAATCCGACAGATAATCTCCAACCCTATAATTTTTATTATCTCTTCAATTCAGGAACCGATCGGAAAAATGGGAGTTTTGCCTTAAATAGTAGTGTGTATCTAAATAATCTGTTAGTCCAAGCGGTAGTGCTTCCATTCCACGAATCCAATACACTCATTAAATCTACGGATCCTTTTCCCGAAAATTTAAAACCGCCGAGAGACTTTACAGACGATGAGATATTTTTTGTCGATGGCGCAAACGAGCTGGAACTTGGTATCCGAATCCGTTGGAGCGGTACCGACTCGGACTTCGGATTCTACTACTTTTCAGGTAATGATAGAAATCCAAGCCCTTATGAATTTGCATTTGTTCCCCTTCAGGGTCCGACGGGTCCATTATTTGAAATGCCAACAAAATTAGGATTTCGCAAAACTCTGTTTTATGGCTTAGACGGCGTGTCTTTTTGGGGTGATTTCACATTTCGTTTTGAAGGTGCATATTTTCAAACCCATAATTCAAGTGAAAGTCAATACGATTTAAGTGCTGACTATTACCAGACAGTCTTGCAACTTGAATATTCAACACCTTGGGACATCACCGTAACAGCCCAATATATACAAAGTGCAACATTGAATCTCGACTTTGAGACACACGTTTTTCCTAAGACAAGTAGATTTGTACCTTTAGATATTGAGGATGCCTTTATGCCTGGCATGGGTACACCTTTCGCCATGATTACAAATAAATCTATTATGCTCATGAGTTCAACGGAGCTTTTTGATAGTGATTTAGAACTAGGTTTCGCTTCGTTAATTGATTTAGAAGAAACAGGTGCAATGGTGAACATTTCCGTCAATTATTTGATTGAAGAGAAACTAGAGTTAGGTTTGGGAACGAGTTTTTTCAAAGGTGAAAATACGGAAACGAACAATTTCCATGCAATGGAATCATTTTCGAATGCTAGCGTAAATTTGAGTTTTAAATTTTAATGAGTGCTGCACGTGTGGAAAATTGGATGACCCAAAATGATAATCCCCAAAATTTTTAAAGTAAATCCTGAGTCCATTAAGGCTTCATTTATTGAAATGAAGTTTAAATATATTGCAAAAAATATTTCAGCCTTTGAGATCCAATCCGATTTATCGGGTGTTGATTTATCTTTAGATGACTTATTTCATTCAGGAAAAGTCAATCAATCTAGTCCACTCTTTTTAGGTAAATATTCCAGTTCTGGCATTGATATGGTAAATAAACGGTTTGGTTTTTATCATTTAGCCAGACGAAAAGGTTTGAGAAATCTTAAAATTACAATCCAAACAAATGATCCATTTCGTCATATACTAAGAGTTTACAATAATAATGTCATCAAAGAATCAAATTTAGTATTTGAATTTATTGCTCGTTTTCAAACCTTGATTCCACCGTCGGATTCCGAACTAAAGACAAAATTTCCTGAAATTAAAGTTCTCTATATTGAGTGGCTGAATTTACAAAATCCGATCCGATCATTTTCAAAGACGCGTCCGCCTTTGCCGGGTCAAAAGTTTCCAGGTTTAGGTATGGGAAATGAAATATTATCACTTTTTACAATTATGTCACGACATTTAAAAGTTGACGCATTACTCAATGTCCCCCAGTATTATCATACAGCCCTGATGTTCAGTAAGCGTTTCAAATTTTTTAATCCCTATACTCAGGGAAAAGTTCAAGCGATTTCAAAGAGTCTTTGGAGTAAATATCGACTTGCTGTAATCGCTTGGGCAGCAGATTATGAATGTATTAGAGATCTTGATAGCGGAGAATATTTCACGTGGAAGGCTGAACAACAAATCGTGCCTATACATCCAAAATTAAAACAATATTTTAATAGTGATGGCTATCAAAATTTGGTTCTAGAAACTCAGGAAAAATTACGATTTGAAATAGATGAAGTTCTATTGAAAGAAAAATTGAAAACAAATCCTAATGATCAATTTTCGTTTTAGGTAAATAAAATAAAATTCAGCGAAATCGTGCTGCTGTTTGATATAGTCTTAACCCTAAATTAAACTATTTAGAAAATGTAATAACGCTACTTTTCCAGACTTCTCTTTCTTGTTTAAAAGAAGAATCGGCCTTATCACGGTTTATCAACCCCGTAATAGCAATTGAAAGAATAGTAATGATAATTAATAATCCAGCAGGAAGTGCTATTTCCGACTTTCCTCTCTTACTGCGAAATGTTTGCATGTGCAATTCAACCCAATACTCTAAAATGTTATCTCTTTCCCCACGACTTTGATAGAGATTATCAAAGCGAGGCCAATATAGAATGGGTGAGATTTATCACAAATCTTTTTTCACCAATTTTGTCTAAAGTTTATACGTTTTTAAAAAAAGTAAAAAACAACTTATTGACTAAGAACCAATTCTATTAATTGCACGATATCTAAAACATTGAGAACGAGGTTATTATCCAAATCAGCATAGAAAAAGGCATCATCGGATAAAGGATTCATACCTGTAACATGCTCAATTGCCAGTACAACGTCTGCTACATTGATAACGCCGTCCATAGAAACATCTCCTCGATCATAAGGATAATTTCGATAACCTAGAATTTTGATATTATCAACAAAAAAACCGTCGCCTTCTACGTAACCATCTGTGAGGAGCCGGAAAGCAATTTTAAAATTTTCCGAATCCTCAAAATTTGACAAATCCATAGTTTCAGTTGTCCACGTCGAAACCACACCCGCATAACCCGGTTGGCCAACAGGTTGAACTGAGGCTCCATTCCCAGGTGTTGTATGAGCTCCTTCAAGAGCCGTCCATGAATTGCCATCGTCGTTTGAAGCCATCACTTGAACAAAATCCCAACCCGCTTCCACATCCATTCTATATTCGAATTGAAGTTGTGGAGACGAGATTTCTACCAAAGAGACATTTTGAACGAGGGTCATCCAAGAATCAGCATTTGCTTGATAATACCCATTGGGTGAATCATTGAACGAATAAGAATCAATGGCAGGATTGCTGGTTCGACCCCAATAAAGGCTATTCCAATTATTTGCATTTACTTCAGCATTATCCGCGAATAATTCATTCATTTCACCCACGAACCAACTGAGAGTATCACTTTTCGTAAAAGAACCATTATTTAATGATACGATTAAAATCGCTTTTTCACCGTGTAGAGCATTGATCGTAAATTGAAAAGTCTCATCGTTAATTTCAATACTTTCTTGGGCATTTAAACTTTGCAGTTCAAAGCTAGGAACGGCAATTGAGATAGATGAATCAGGGCTTGAATATTCTATCGAATTTATATTTGAAATCTGATCACCAAGACCTTTATTTTTAACAACCAAATTCCCATTATAAATGGAGTCTGTTTCTAAATATTCATCTTCTCCAAAAGAAAATGAAAGCATTTCGGGATAAGATCCTGCTACGAGAGAGAGACGAATATTCATGCTTAGATTTTCTTCGACAAGTTCATCAATGTTGTCTTCACCTGGCCAAAAACCGCCATCGTTGGAGCCACCGACTTCCGGTGTAAAATTGATGATCCCTTGGTCGCCATACATCCAATCAACGGCATCACCATTCGTCATATAACCGACGGTCTCAATTCCTGTCCCAAAGAGATAGCCATTATCAACGACTAAATCTTGTCCTAATTCTTGAAAAATACTTAAGTCTGGTTCTGGGGGTTCAAAATTGACATCATAGCCAAAAGGTCGGATAAGTAAATCACTATAAGTATGATAATTAAAAACGGTTATAAAATCGTGTGCCAGAACAAAATTCTTTACTGCATTGGTTTCACGCTCACTAAACGCCGATTCTCCTCGATACGTTTCGCCACAGGGATCTGCGCTTGACCCATTGTTATCATAACCCCATTCGTACCCATAATTTCGATTGAGATCAACGCCATTATTTGTAGAACAATTCAAATGTCGATTTTTGCGTTGCATGCCGCCACCGTTTGGGTGAGTCGCTTCGTTATAAGCATATCCGTCGGGGTTAACAACTGGCATAAACCAAATCTCACGTTCATTTACGAGGTAATTTAAGACTGGATCTGAGTCGTAATTTTCGACAAGCTGCCAAGCAAAATATAAAATTGTCATCATTGCAGCGGGTTCGCGAGCATGTGTTAAACTATTAAAAAATACTTCGGGTTCATCTTCATCAACTTCAGGATTATCGGAAATTTTAAAGGCCCACAAATGACGACCTTGTAATGTTGTGTCGATACTAATTTTTTCACTGACTAAGTTTGGATATTGTGTAAAAAGGGAATCCATTTCATTGACAATTTCATCATAGGTTAGATATCCTCCCATGCTGCCATGGCGATATTCTCTTGATGATTGCGTCTCAGCGAGTTGCTCCTCATAAAAAGAAGCCATGTCATATTGGAGCATTTCATACTGTAGACCCGCATCATCAATATTATTAAGCTCATATTCATTGGCAAAACACTCAACAAAGACGCCATCTTTGATTCGACTGCCTTCTAAATCGATACCTGACTTATATATATGGGACATGTCGGCTTTTGAATTAAGGCGAATCCTAACTTTATGTACCAAGTTGTTGTCTGCCCATACAACTTGTGACATTAAAAGAAGTGAAAGTATGATTGTTGATATTATTTTAGGCATCTTGGATTTCCTTTTTCGTGAGTTCATCCCATAGGATAAATAATTATAGATGGAATCAAAAGAAATGCTTCTTACATCTTATTAACGATTGACGAAACCGTGTTTTAAATTTCCTTAACTTACCGCATGATTATTGAATGAGCCAATCATATACACGAGACGATTCTGGCGCTTGAGCGCCTCCACCCCACCACTCGCCTGCTTCTTGGCGAACTTCACGGAAATTACCTAATCCTGCTCCACCATGGTCATCTTGTAAGCCGACGACTACTTGAATTTCCATAGATTTTGAAGTCATCTCAAAGATATCATTTGGCAGACTAAATTGTATTATTTTAGAATCAATATTTCCAATAGCATGACTTGGTTCAGATGGTAAATATTCTGCTATGGGAGATAATTTGTCATCCAATATTATTATTCCGCCTGAAACATAAATACTGCAATCTGCCAAAAATCCATGCTTCCAGATGTCATTTGCATTCTTCCCAATAATTGACGAACCTTTTCCATCATTTATATCCAAGCCAATCGCTATATAGGTTAATTGATAACCGTATTCAGGATGCCAGCCTGGATCAACAAGATTTTCCATTGCTATAGTAAATACTGTAAATTGATTCCCTCGTTTCACTTGGATTGATTGAATATCTGCGATTCCTTTTTGAAAGCTTCTATTTAATGGATAATGATACGAACCGCTTTCACCTCTGTCATCGCCAATTGCATCGATGAGTTCAATAATTTTTGTAGTTGAAACGGATGTTTTAATTTCACGAGGTGTTAAAAGTCGATGATTCGGCCCCGCTAATGAAGGAGGGTTAAGTGTCGTATCAATTTCGCAATAAGTAAATGTATTTTCAGGATATTTGGTTGGGTAGGCCGATATCTTGATGACTTCTATGTCATCAGGAATCGTCCATTGTTTCATAAGTATTTCGTGTTTTAGGATAGCTGATTTACCGACCCAATTAATTTGAATCTCTCTTTCGACACCGTCGAGTAAAAGGTTAATGCTTAATTTTACAGGTGATATTGCGCCTCGATTAAGCATAATAATATATTGGGATTCACCCTTTAAATACTCCCCTTCTATCCAATCATTTCCCATCCGAAAACGAAATTTTATGTCGTTTAAGCCATCAAGAAGTCGAGGCGATAAATCTAATTCTATCCCCGAATCAATACTTAAATCTGGATGAATTCCGAGGATATCCTGATTGAAAGTTCGTAGATATTCGGCAAGACTCCATGCTTGGCTATAAGTGCCAGAAAGCTGCAAATCATTATGATGTTCTCGTGGCCAAGCATCTGTCACTTCAGCGATGCCCCCTAATGCACCTCTATGCAACACGAGATTGCCTAATTCATTGAACAATGTTTCAGCCATTTTGGTTTGATTAAATTCATAAGCTTTTGAGATAATTGGGCCGCTATTCCACGTCCAAATAATGCCATTATGATACGCCTCATCTTTGACGTAACGACTTGGCAATTCGTGGTAAGGATGAAAAGCTGCATCATCTTGAGCAAGGGATAAAACACCATTTTGAGTCACAAGTTTTGAGCTTAAAAACCTAAAATCGTCAAAAGTTACAATTGATGAATCGAGAGCAGGAACTAATAAAGCGTTCGGACGGATTTGCGTGTCTACACTTCCATCTTTGTTGATATGATCCGCTAAAATGCCATTATGTGTATCCCAATAAAGTGAAATATTTGCTTCAATTCGATGAATAATATCAGCATAATCTGCATTTGAATCTAATTTTAATATTTGAGTGATTCTTTCCGTAACTTTAAGCTGATCTAACCACAATTGTTGAATGTCGATGGCACGATTTCCACGAGGAGACCAGGGGCCATCAGCTCCTTTCGCATCCATCCACGTATCCGCATCATCGTGAATAAGAAAGCCATGTTCATCTATGTTTCGCAAAGCTCCGTCCGTTGCCATTTTTATGGATGGCCAAATTATTTCTAATAATGTTTTATCACCCGAATAACGATAATAATCCCAAGCGGAACGCACAAACCAAGGCGTGCCATCCGTCGTATTGTAAATAATGTCAATCGGCATGGCTCGATTGGGTACACGACCATAAGTCACCGATGCAGGATTTGTGTCCTGCAGTTCTGCGAAAGAGAGTAAAATTTCGCGAGCCGTTTCAAACTCACCTGAGACTAAAACTGTTCCCATAAAGCTAATGAATGTGTCCCGCCCCCAATAATCGTCAAACCATGGGAGACCTGCATAAATGCCTTTGCCTAATTGATTCATCACCAATGCATCAAGGGCCGAATTGGCCCAAAAAAGAGTCGAGTCCAATGTCGAACTATTTGAAGTAACGTCGGTTTTTGCGAGTCGTTTTATCAGTCTTAATTCACGCTGTTTCTTGAATTGAATAATATTCTCATTCGAAAATAATTTTGCATTTTCACCTAATTTAGTTGCGGAAATGACAAGCCATCCACTTTTTTCCTGATTTAAATTAAAACGAAGTATCGAACTAAAACCATTAATCGAAGCGCTTTGAGAAAACTTTATCAAATGAGACGAACTTTGAATGGTCATATCATAATTGCGCGTTTCATTTTCAAATGTTACGAAACAATTTTTTGCTTGGTTGTAATATTGCGATATAGCAGGAAGCGTTATGGCAACGACGAGGGAATCATCTGCCTTATTCAATCGTTCATATTCAATTAATACCGATTCCATGGTATCGAGCAATGTCCATGTTAACCTTAAATTATTCTGATTTACGTGCTCAAGACTCAATGGCGAAACCGTATAGTTTGTGATGTTGTTGAGAATATTATTATCACCTAAATAGAAATCAACACCATGGAAAATCTTTTGTTTTGAGACCGTTAATCCATGCCAAGGAGAAAAATAGGAAGTGTCCGAAGCGAGATAAAGAACAGCACGACCTTTATCCGTAAAGGCGATGCTTCGATGCGTCCCATAATTTTCAAGAATAGGCCATTTAGTTTCCGTTTTATGGCATCCTACAATAAGTAGCGAAACAACAAACGCGATACAGATGTTTTTTAAATACATGATTTTTTAGCTCTTAAATTTCTAATAGTTTTCACAATAATGCAAATTTAAAAACAAAATATTCCCCATTTAAGGGGAATATAATGTTCAATCAAACACATTGAATTGGTTGTGCAATGTTTGTAAATCGCTTTAGAATTTAAAATAGATGGCGCCTAGATAAGGTTGAAAATGTATCCCAAAACGCAGCCAATCTGAATAGGCATAGATAAACCCTATGTCAAAATGTATTGGATCGATGGGTGTTCTTTCAATTGGAGATATTGAAAGCCCACTATCGTCATAATCCATTAATTGCCACCATTCGACATAGGTTGGGTCATAGAATATCTCATAATTAAAAATAAAATTTCGTTTGACATCAACCGCGCCTGCAAAATAGATTCGGTAGTAACTTTTTTGAGAATTGCTTATATAGCCGTAGAGTGCACCGAATGTCATACTATTGCGACCCGCTCCATCACTTTTGGCGCTGGATACAGTATAGGCTGCAAAAACTTCATAAACTTGCGTTGGTTTACCTAAATTCGTATTGACATAACCTCGCTCGAAATAGTTTGATTCCGTATTATACCTCGTTGTGTCTGATCCATAACTACTATTATAATAATAACTATCGCCTAAACTCAATTCGGTTCCAATCCGATTATAAGCGCCATAATAAGCTTTATCATAGGCAAGATGAACCCATTCATTTCGATACGTAGCTTCATTATATTCATAATAGCCTTTATCGACGACGAATTCTTGTCCTGTCCATTCATAGCGAAGTGGATTTTTACGTATGTTGTAATGAAATCCAACAGAAAGCGCTTTTTCTTTTTCGATATTGCCTGATTTATAAATTTGGAATTTGGGTCTAAAATTAAAGTTCCCCATGATATAGTCCGCCCAACGTGATGTAATTTGAACACGATCCGTAATACCAAAGCCCCATGAAAGACCACTTAAATAAAGTACACCTCTTTCAAGCGTGTAGCCAGTAGGCTCGTAAAAAATGTCAATCTGCTGTTCATTGCTCATGGAAAATCGTGATGAATTAAACAAACGATCGGATTGACTATTTTTTAACAAATAATTAATGCTCTCAACGTCTGGTTTAGCGACTTCCATAATCCCAAAGGTTGATTTTACAATAACGGATTGATTACTTTCCGTCATCAATTGTCCTTTAATAATATCACCCGATTTCAAAACGACCTCAACAATTTCGATTAATAAATCTTCTGAGCTTATTTCAATTTGACCGTAAGTCGTTTTAACATTCATTACTTGCGTGCTGTCGTTAATCGATATTATTTCACCTGTAATAACATCTCCTGACTGCAGTGTAAAAACACGTTGTTGCCCAAAAAGTAAGGTACTTGCCAATAAAAGTAGTGTTAAAAATCGTCTCATAACTCCCCCATTATTTTAGCAAGGTGATCTTCGATGTCATTTTTGAATTCCCTTGCATGGTTTCAATCTCGCTAACAACAAAATATAGTCCTGATGGTACACTATTTCCATATAAATCAAGACCCTTCCACATTATTTTTTTATTTCTAAAATTTGTGTTTTCGCTCTTCGAATAGACAATTTCACCACGCAAATTATAAATATCTAAACGTAGCGATAATGCTTCTGAAGGGATATTGTACTCAATGGCAATAGATTGATTGAATGGGTTCGGATAAAGTCCTTTGAGCTCGAAACTATTAGGATTTTGGATACTTTTTTGGGCGTCATTAGGATAGATGTAGTTCGTAAAAATCATCATTCCGTAGGCAGGGATTGTTAACTCGCCGTAATTCCCATCAGCAGTCGTCAAAGAATTCGCTGGATCAATATAATTATGCCAATCTCCGGCACTCATAAAGGGAACATTTTGTACTGTTTGTGAGCTACCTGAAAAATTAGCGATAATCGTTACTTGGTCACCACGCCCAGAGAAAAAGGTATCATTAAAGCCCCAAACAATGACTCGCTCCGTGGTATAGCGCCATAAATCTTGATACGCTCCGCGCCACATGGCTGGATTATGTTTTCTCAAAGTGATTAGTTGCTTGTACAAAGCAAGATGCGATTGACCTCTTTCGGTGTCAAGTAATGACCAATCCATGGGTCTATACGAGAGTTTGTCGTTATCGCCGCCGACCCAGCCACTCTTCATTCCAAGTTCTTGACCTTGCCACATCATTGGAACACCTAAAGAAGTAAATGTCATAGCCGAATAAAGTTTGTCGCGTTGGAGTGCTATCGTTAAAGGCACGCCGCCCCATTGAACCATCTCCATAATGAGGGATTGCTCATCGTGGGTAACAATTGATTTGATGGCTTGTGTTCGATTGCTATACGATGAGCCAGTATTACTGTACTCTCTTAATTTGATGACTTGTTCGCGCATCGTTTCCAATGATATGGGACTATATGCTTCATCATAGAGACGGTCTCTAAAACTATCATGCCAGCCTGCGTCCAATTGACTATTTGCAATTAAATAAGGGTCGGCAGGTAAGTGCTCGGCTATTTGCATGAGACTTGGATCAAAATTATTCATGGCTGTTACCCAGCCTAAAATACCATAATCAGGTTGCGCCATGTCCCAACCAATGCCCCTCGTAAAGTCATAGCGATAGCCATCAACATGAAATTCTTCAATCCAACGTTGTTGAATAATCCGGACATGTTCTTGCATTTCATCGGTGAAATGGTCTAAATCAATCATGCCGTAAGAATTTTGAGTTTCGTTAGGTCGTAAGTCTGTCCAATCTTTGCAATATGGATTGAGTGCGAAATTTGGCTGGATTTGCCATAATGGACCTGAACTATTAACATGGTTCCATACAACATCCAATAGGATGGAAATTCCGCGATTGTGTGCCTCATTAACAAGCGCTTTGAATTCATCAGGCGTTCCGTAAGTGGATTCGACTGCACCGTAATGTGTAGGATTGTAGCCCCAAGAACGTTCGCCTGGGAATTCCATAACAGGCATCAATTCGATAGCATTGATCCCTAAACTTTGGAGATGATCAAGACGATTGATAAGATGTGAAAATCGACCGTTTCCGCTTCCCATCGCTGCATAATCATCAAGATGTAGTTCATAAATAATCATCGTATCTTTGGCGGGTCTTTCAAATTCTTGGTCAGTCCATGTAAATGGCGTTGCGCCTATATGAAAACGAGTTCGGTCGTTGATAACTTCCACACTATAAGGATCTGAGATACGACGACCGTCAATAAGTACATATTCTAAATCGTAATCGCCTGCACTTAAGTTTGATTGCATCCACCATATATCGGATGTCTCAGAAGCGCGATTCATAGGTATTGCAGCGCTTGTTTCGCCAACAACACCCGCCTGCGTTATTAATGCAAGGACAACGGATTGTGCTGGTGCATAAATCAAATTGGTTACACCAGAACTTGAAATATTTTGTCCATAGGTAAGTCCATCAGGAACAGGAGCGATATTGATGACAATGGCGGGTTGATGATAAACCTGCAGTGTGTCGCCATCAATTACAGCCAGTACTTCATACGATTCATACAGTGATTGGGCTGGTTCAACGGGATAATGAAATATGCCATCAGTGCGATGAAAGCTCAATGCGGAAACCGTATCGCCGGCAACAATGGCTAATATAGCGCTGATTGTGCTATTGGTAAAAATGCCAACGCTCATGGCATCAACGAGCCCTGTTTCATTTAAATGACGAGAGGGTTGAAAGAACAACGGATCTTGAGCCGTAATAAGGGAATTTTGCCATCCATCTGTCGTCATGAGTGGATTGTATGGATCGGGAATCCAGGCATTTTCACTTCCCGTACTATTGTAATGGTAATGAATTTTGTACTCATGTTCGACACCCATTTCAAGGGGATATGTTCGCACATAGGAAAAAACTGATGCATCATAAATCATTTGTGAAGGAGCAGAAACGGAAATGATGCCATTATTGTTTGGGCCCCAATCAAGTGCATCGACATCTGGCATTGTTCCAGGTACATAGACTCTTAAAAACGTATCGCTGGGACGCTCCATATATCGGAATGTTACATCGAGAGTTTGGGCAGAAAGAGTTGATATACTCAAAATCAAGAAAAATAGAACGCTCGATATTTGCCCTTTCTGAGATTTTGAATACCATTTAATGTGCTTTGCGGGTTTCATATTTTGCTCCTTATAGCTGAATATAATATTTATTGTCATGATTAATATTTTTATAAATTTGAATCATTAACCCACCCTAACCCCTCCCAAGAGGGGAATGAGATATGTGGATAATTGAGTGTTTTGTTTTTCGTTTTCATATGATCTTCCAGTCTTTATTTGAAAGAAATTCCTAAAAAAGATAAGTTCAAGAAGACTGAAACTATTTCCTTTTTAATATGATTATTTTTCATCGGTAGATTCATTATTTAACCTTGTTTCTCAAGCTCTAAGCTATTCCCCTCTTGGGAGGGGCTAGGGGTGGGTTTCTTTTCCCCCAAATCATTTTTGTGTTCATCAATCCAATAGTGTAAAGTCATGAGCACCTCATTTAAATTTTGTTTTATATATAAATCGTCGAATCTCAAAAAACGAACACCTAATTTTTCTAGATTCTTCTGTCTTAAGGCGTCTCTTTTATCAGTGGAAATATGACGGTGATTTTCTCCATCAATTTCAATAGCTAGTTTTAATTCTTTTGCATAAAAATCGACTATATAGTGATCAATCGGCCTTTGTCGGCTAAAATTAAATCCCGTCTTTTTTTGTTTTAATTCATTCCACAATATTGCTTCTGAAAAAGTCAATCTCTTTCGCAATTTAAGCGCTAGCGATTTGAGTTTAGGGTCGTAGGGCAATATGTATTTTTTAAAGGTCATCTTTTTACTAACCCACCCCTAGCCCCTCCCAAGAGGGGAATGAAATATGTGAATAATTGAGTGTTTTAATCATTAACCCACCCCTAACCCCTCCCAAGAGGGGAAGGAGATATGCGAATAATTGAATGTTTGAATCATTAACCCACCCCTAACCCCTCCCAAGAGGGGAAGGAGATATGTGGATAATTGAGTGTTTTGTTTTTCGTTTTCATATGATCTTCCAGTCTTTATTTGAAAGAAATTCCTAAAAAAGATAAGTTCAAGAAGACTGAAACTATTTCCTTTTTAATATGATTATTTTTCATCGGTAGATTCATTATTTAACCTTGTTTCTCAAGCTCTAAGCTATTCCCCTCTTGGGAGGGGCTAGGGGTGGGTTTCTTTTCCCCCAAATCATTTTTGTGTTCATCAATCCAATAGTGTAAAGTCATGAGCACCTCATTTAAATTTTGTTTTATATATAAATCGTCGAATCTCAAAAAACGAACACCTAATTTTTCTAGATTCTTCTGTCTTAAGGCGTCTCTTTTATCAGTGGAAATATGACGGTGATTTTCTCCATCAATTTCAATAGCTAGTTTTAATTCTTTTGCATAAAAATCGACTATATAGTGATCAATCGGCCTTTGTCGGCTAAAATTAAATCCCGTCTTTTTTTGTTTTAATTCATTCCACAATATTGCTTCTGAAAAAGTCAATCTCTTTCGCAATTTAAGCGCTAGCGATTTGAGTTTAGGGTCGTAGGGCAATATGTATTTTTTAAAGGTCATCTTTTTACTAACCCACCCCTAGCCCCTCCCAAGAGGGGAAGGAAAGAGTGGTATCACAAAAAGGTTCTGAAATGACAAAGCACATAATTTCTATTTAAAGACTCCAAACTGGTTGGCTGGTAGTGTCAAGGTTTCATCATCGCTTGCTTCAAATCCGCCACCTAAAATCTTATTATAGCCTTTTGCTTTAAAACTAAACGCATTGTTCGAGAAATTAAACATCCAGATTTGCTCGCCACGTTTGAGTCCCAAAATTTCTTTCGTATTATCTTCTAAAAAGATTTCAACCTCCTCGTGGATAACATCCCTTCGAAGTTGTAAAATTTTTGCCATTTCATTTTCGAGTTGGGGCTCTTTGTCCCAAATGACGATGTCTTTTTCAAATAAACTTGGTTTATGTGCATCGCCACGCTCTTGACCTGCATAGATCAGTGGATTACCAGGCAGCATTGCAGCCAAAGCCCAAGCTGTTAAATTTAAATTGGAATCATTGAAATTGTGCCGAGAACGTTCTTTATCATGATTCTCTGTAAAGCGCATCCTCAAACTGTTTTTGGGATACATAAATTTTTCATTATCAATACTTTTTTTAATTTCATAAACCAAGGCGTTGTTAGAGGTGATTTCCATGAGAACTTCCCAGATATTCCAAGAATAAGTCATATCGTGACCACTGAGATGTAAGTCTGGTTTTGCACCTTCGGCGAGGAAAAAGATGTCGGATTTAATTTTCTGACATTCTGCTTTCGCCTCAGACCAAAACGTATTGGGCACTAATTCTGCAACATCAAATCGGAAGCCGTCAATATCGGTCTCCTGCACCCACCATCGTAACATTGTTTTCATGTACGACTGCAACTCGGGGACATCGTAGTTAAAATCTGCAACGTCGCTCCAGTCATCATTCGGTGAAACTACATTTCCATCCGCGTCTTGACTGTACCAATCTTTATGGTCAACGATGAGTTGATTATCCCAAGCACTGTGATTCATTACAAAATCCAAAATAAGTTTCATATCCAGTGAATGTGCCGTTTGAACCAGCGATTTAAAGTCATCTAAATTGCCTAAATCGGGACTTATGCCGTAATAATCCTTTACAGAATAGGGACTACCTTTGGAACCTTTACGATGTATTTCACCGATGGGATGAATAGGTATGAGCCATAAAATATCGATTCCGAGCGCTTTAATCCGAGGCAAGTCGGCTTCCAATGCTTTGAATGTGCCTTCTTTTGTGTGCTGCCGAACGAAAATTTCGTAAAGTGTGGCATCTTGAATCCATTCTGCGGAAGCAGGCATAATTTCGTAACTTGCAGGTGTACGCACGAGATCCTCCTCAAAAATAAATGGAACCAACGCTACCGATTGATTGATGCCTCCGGGACCACCTGAATCATCAATGCGAACTGTCAAGGTATGGAGGCTATCGATATAAACACGATTGGAAATATCAATAAAGAATTTTTGGCCATATCCAATATGTTCGCCAACGCGACGACCATCCAGCCATACAACGGCGTTGTCATCAACACTTTCGAAAACCACGGCAAGTTTATAACCAGCAGCCATGGGTCCAATTTGAAATGTTCTCGAGTACCATCCAAAGCCATCGTAGGAGCCATCTGGCCAAAACCCTGGAACGGCTTGATCTATCCAATCGGATCGATCGAGTTCTGGCAAATGATATCGCTTAAGTGCACCTTCGTCATTGGCGTCATATATAAACTTCCAATTTCCATCCAATGAAAGTGGTTTGTCCATGAGTTTTTGGCAATTGGAAAGCATGAGAAATGCAAGAATCATGAGTACGATTAATTTCAGGTGTTTATACATTTTTTCTCCCAGAAGATTTCGTAATTATTCATTAGCCTTTTACTGAACCCAAGGTCAGCCCACCGATAAGATAGCGTGTCAAAAATAAAAACAAGGTGACTGCAGGTATAGAGACAATGATGGCACCAGCTGCGTAGAGTCCCCATTCTGTATTCATGTTGGCTTGGAAAGTTTTGAGTCCCACGGGAAGCGTAAAGAGTTCGTCATACCATAGAATTTGTGCGGCGACGATATACTCCGTCCATGCAGCCATAAATGAAAATAGTGCTGTAATAACCAAAGCTGGCGACGCCAAAGGCAGTATAATTTTATAAAAGGCTTCGAATCGTGATGCTCCATCAATGCGGGCTGCCTCTTCAAGAGAGTATGGAATGGTGTCGTAGTAACCCTTCATCTGCCACACACAAAAGGGCAATGCGGTTGATGAATAAATTATAATAAGTCCCAGATAGGTATTTACGAGATGCAATTTCGACAACATGATAAACAATGGTAGCAGAAGCATTGTTGCGGGAAACATTTGCGTCACTAATAAACTCAGTAAACTGGCTTCGCGACCGGGGAATTTAAATCTAGAAAGTGCATAGCCCGATGTTGATGCAAGGACAACACCTGTAATTACAACGACAATCGTTACAAAAATTGAATTCCCCGCCCATCTTAAAAATTGATGTTCCGTAAAGAGCTTAATGTAGTTATCAAAATTCCAATCTGATGGAATTATTGCGAGAGATTCGTTTAAAAGATTATCGCCAGGCCTTATTGAAATTGTGATAACCCTTAGAATTGGATAAAGAGACCATGCAACGAAAAGTAGCAAAATCGAATATATTAAGATGAGCTTAAGGGGCTTATCTTTGTTCATAATTATGCTCCTTCCGTAATTTTTTGTTTCTTCATAAAATAGACCGAGAATAGGACCAGCATCATAAAAATAACAAAGCTAAACGCTGCGGCATAACCATATCGATACAAATTGAATGCTGCCTGATAGACAAAACTGACAAGAATATGCGTTTGATCGCCAGGTTGACCTCCGTTTGAAACAAGCCAAACAATATTGATATTATTAAACGTCCATACAATTCCTAAGGTAATGGCGGGAATCATCACAGGCCTCAGCAAGGGCAAAGTTATTTTCTTAAACTGTTGCCATGCGCTTGCGCCATCAATAGAAGCAGCTTCGTATAGTTCTTTTGGGATAGATTGCAATCCACCTAACGCAATAATCATCATAAAAGGAATCCCCAGCCAAATATTTGTAATAATAGCAGCAGCGAAAGCGTTAAATGGGTCTGTTAACCAAGCCGTTGGTTCTATACTAAACAATGTTTTGAGGATGACATTTATAGCGCCATAATCAGAATTAAACATTCCTCTCCAGGTAAGTGCTGTGATGTAACTTGGAACGGCCCATGGAAGAACAAGCAAAACGCGAATGATGCCTTTGCCCGGTAAAGGACGATTGAGTAAAATTGCTAGAAAAACACCGATAGATACATGAAATGCTACGTTAATACCTGTCCATAAGATTGTTTTAATGAAATAAGTATAAAAATTGGGATCGGTGAATACCTTGCCATACTGCGAGAATCCGATAATTTTCCATGTTTTAATTGTCGTTAAACCCATGTTCGAAAGCGAGATGAGTAAATTGTAGAAGAATGGATAAACGACGACACCAAACATTATGATGGCTGCTGGCGCAACCAACCAAACCGCAAATCGAGCGTCTTTCGTTCCCTGCAAATGTGAATTTTTCAGAAGTGGGAGGATAAAGCCTGTAAACAGTTTGTACATCGCCCAAAAGGCCAAAAGTATGCCTCCAAAATAAACGAAATAGACTGAAATCGGCGTTTCGTCACCATAAGCATCACCTTCGTAAAGTTCTGCAATTTTTTCGACGGCTAATTTTTGTTGATAAGCAGCACCTTCTTCCGGCGTCATACTGCCACCTAAAACATTTTGATAGGCTGGTCGTAAGGCGTCCCATATGGCGCGCATCTCAGGTGTAATTGGCATAGCAATACCATGCTCAACTTGGTGAATCGATGTTGCGATAATCGGATCGGCTAAAATTTCTGGATTATTTCTCACTGAATAACGCGTTGAAATCGTCGCCAATTCCTTTGAGTAACGTAATTGTGCATCATAGCTCACAAGAAACCGGAGCAGTTTTTTTGTCTCTTCTAAAACACGACCTTTTGCAGCGGGATTGATGAAATAACCTTTTCCTGACGTCATTGGTTTAGGATATAAGCCCGTCGCATCATTTATGGGTAAAATGGAAAGTCCAAAGTCAACATCAGGAGATTCCATATATTTTTTCCAAGCCCAAGAACCGTTGATAAGCATCCCTGCTTTACCCGAATTAAATTTAGAATCAGCAATGTCGTAGTCGCACTCACCTGGGATAATTTTATAGCTGTCACGCATATCAACAATGAGTTGGTAAGCGCTTATTGCTGCATCATTGTCGAGTGTTGGTCGCTGATGGGCGTCCATAATCTCACCACCGAATGATGTATAAAATGGAATAACAAAAAATGGTTCGGTATAATTCCAGACGAGACCATATTGATCCATGATGCCGTCGTTATCAAAATCTTTCGTGAGGATTTGACCGTATTCAATGAGCTCAGACATGGTTTGAGGCGCGTGATCTAAACCCGCTTCTTTAAAGAGGCGTTTATTCCATACAAGGGCTAGGTGATTGCCTAATTCATCACCGATTTGGTAAAGCGAATCTTGGTAATTAATGAGACTATTGGGGTCAAAATCGGCCATCTCTTCTTTTGAAAAGACATCATCTAAAGGTCGTACTATTCCCATCTCCACAAGGGAACCTGTAAAATCACTGGGGCCATAAAGAAGCTCTGGTCCACCTCCCGTAAAAGCTGCCGACGCCATATAACCCATGCGTAATTCTTCGTTTTCCTTGTACAAAACAGAGACTTTGATATGTGGATTTTGGGCATGATATTCTTCGAGTAATTCGTCTAAAATAGCGCGAGATGGGGCGGGACGTTGGTGCCATAGATGGAGTTCTAGCACATCACTTTGTGCGAAGGTGAGAGAGAATGAGAATATTAGTAAAAGCATAAATAAGTACGTAAATTTCTTGTTTAGAGTTTTTTTCAATATCATTCGCTTCTCTTTCTTAAATTACTAATGAGCAATGACTAATTACTTAGTTTCTTTTTCATAGTAATTTGAATTTTTGTAATAATTTTGATGATTTCATCTAGCTTTTCAAATAGGCTATTTTTTATAAAGGTATCAATATAAAAGGATTGGAAATCGTTTTTCTCTTGGTGCCGTGTCATTTGTAATTTGTAATTCGTCATTACACAAAAACCTTCATCAAATCCGAGGCAACTAATTTTAGCATCACCATTTATTACTTATCCACACTATTCGTAGACATAGGCCAAAAATAAATAAGCGCTTCATCAAGATGGGCCCGCCAAGCTCCCCAGCTATGTCCTTCGTGCCATACTTTCCATGTATAATCTGCATTGATGGCTTGTAAGCGCGTCAAAATATCAATTGATGCATTATAGATACTTTCTTCATAAGTTCCTGCATCGAGATAAAATTTCCCCGATAAATTTTGCGCTGAATTATAGACATCACGAATATTGCCTAGCCACACCGCAGGTGAAAACGCACCGCAATTACCAAATACTTCAGGATATTGCTCTACAAATAACAAGCTCGTTAGTCCACCTAAGCTCACACCAATTATGGCTCTTCCTGCTGCGGTTGGTTGAGTTGAATATGTGCTATCGATAAACGGTACAAACTCGCTTGTGATCATCGTTAAGTAATTATAATCATAGGCATATTCTGTGTTGCGATTGATAGGGTCAATAAAGACGCCGATAATAGGTTGAACCTTGTTTTCGTAAATAAGATTATCGAGGACATTTGCTGCGAATCCTAGTTGAATATATTCATTCCCATCTAAGAAATATGCAACAGGATAAGTTTCACTTTCTGAATAATTAGGCGGCAAATAGACAGAATACGTGTGGGTCAAGCCCATTGTTTCATCTTGAAAATATGACGATGAAACAGTTCCTTGCGATTCTGTATTTACTTGGATTTCAGAAGGTTGCACATAGTCAAGCATGGCACATTCGGAGTTGGGACCGTAGCCCCCACTTACTTGATGTGTATTTCGAGGATCTAGAATCCAATTGTCGTCAATTACAAGTTTATAATCAAGTCGAGCATCATTTTCAAATGTTTGAGACGCAAAGAAAAAATTAGTCCCTCCAACATGACTCAACATTAAAGTAGGACTCCAACCATTAAAATCACCTGCAACTTTTGCGGTTTGTGCATTTTCGCTCGTATAAATAAACCACGCTTTTTCAATTTCTATTAATGGAAAATTATCATTTTCATGGCTTGTAAGAAATGAATCGACAAGTGCTTGCCGTGAATCAGGAGCGCCAGCCGCATATAGTCTGTTGATAAACTCAGATATGGTTTCACCATTTTCTTTCAAGTTCACATCTATCACATCTGATTTATTCTCTTTTAAACTTAGTGAGGATAAATCGGAGATGACGAGGTTTTGACAAGAAATGAGAATGATTAAGAATATGAGTAATGGTATTTTTAGGATGATTTTCATGGGATTAATTACTTGGTTTCGTTCTCATTGAAGTTGTTCTTCTAGTTTTTGGTATTAACGATTCCACCGAAACGTGGGCATCCTTCTTTGAAAATGGATGGGGAGATATTTATCTCTTTGCGCCACATCATTTGTAATGTTACTAAATTCCGTTAGAAATTGTCCAAAATATTGATTATGAGACAAACGAGATGCTTCGACAGGCTCAGCATGACAGCTTTGCAATACATAGACAGTTTTGAATAGTGTAATTTGTAATAGTCATTTTCATTCGTCTTTTAAAAAAAAGGGGTGAGTGAAAAAGACACTCACCCCTTTTTAACAACTTAGATTCTCCGAATTATTTCAGGAGCATCATTTTCTTAGTTGCTGAATAATTTCCAGCAGTAAGTGTATAGAAATACAATCCACTAGGAACGACTTGGCCATTGGCTGAAGTACTATTCCATGACATTGTATGTGAACCTGCGTTCATTTGACCTGCATTAACGGCAAAGATTTCTTGACCAAGTACATTGAAAATAGTCAATTTAACATTTGCTGTCATTGGTAGCATAAAGTCAATATTTGTAACAGGGTTAAATGGGTTTGGATAGTTTTGAGATACAGCAAATTCTTCAGGTACAACTGGAGCATCTGTAGAAAGAGGAATCCCTAAATCATAATCCCATAGGTAATAGAAGTTAGGATTAATTGAACCCCATGATGAAGCAACTGTATAAGTAGCTTCTGCATCATTTAGGTTTTCAATATGATTTAATCCATAACCACTTTCGTTGTCGCCACCACCAATACCGAATTTAAACTCTTGGCCGATTGCTGCGTTTGCAGAATCAGGACCATAAGTAAATTGTACAGCATAGATAGAGTCATCAGCAAAAAGGTCGCCATGAGTACCATCATCCAAAAGTTCTTTTTCCATTGTACCAGCTAACGTACCACCCCAACCTGTCCAACCACCTGTAGCAGGACCATTCATAAAGACACCCAGTGTGTCAATTTGCTCAGTTGTTGTGATATTTAATCCGCCTTGAATATCTGCTAAGACGATATCGCTCGCAACATGATGATAAGCTGGACGTAAATCCAAAGTAAATGTTACAGTGACATCTTGAGAAACAGAATTTGTGTTACGGAATAAAGGCATACGAGATGCGTCAACATTACTATCTTGATCATCAAGAATGATTTGATTATCAGCTGTGATAACAACAAAACGACGCTCAGCTTCTGAAGCGACGTTACCTTCATAATCAAAGTTAAAATAGATTTCGCGATATTCGCTTCCGTCTGTTCCGACTTTATAATATTGATAGTAAAGTGGTTGGTCAAAGGCGATAGTAATTGAGTCAACGGCAACGGCATAGATATTCCCAAAAAGTCCTTCTTTAACCATTGGAGCAGTATAAACAGCATCTGCGGTGCCAAAATAACCAGCACGAACCATAACAGAGTCGCCAATTTCAAAACCGTTTGCAGCTATTGCATTCGATAAATCAGCTTTAAATGTTAGGTTTACGAGATCTGTACCACCAAAACCTTGTGGTGATAAGCCATCAAACCATGACCAATAAATAGTTGTGTCATTCCCAGTCGTTGCATTTGGAATATCAATATTAGTATTGTAAACCATATTGCCCCAATCTTCGCTTAAATCAGCGTCGGCGGAATGAACAACATATTTGAATTGAAGACCGGCAGTTGCGTATGAATATGGAACATGTATAGTTCCTGAGTAGAAATTGGAAGCATCATAAGTCGCTGAACCAGCGTTTGCATGAGGCAGTTCTTGAGAAAGAAGATAGGTAGTGCCCCAGCCTATTTCACCCGTATTTCCCCAATCGCTCATGTTTGATCCACGAATACCAACAACCATTGACTCAGAATTAAAATCTTCCCATCCTTGCATATTAACACGAACATGGAAAGCAAAAGTTGAATCATTTGTTGTATAAGGTGTATCATATTGATCAGCACCCGCTAAGAAACCATTCACAAATTGTAGATCAAGAGTCGTGTCAGTACCTTCAAAACCAGCCCAATCGATTGTGCGGTTTCCACCAGCTAAGTCACCTTCCCAGCCTGCGTGTTCATACTCAGCTCCACCAAAAATGGTATCGTATGAGCTTGTATAGAATTTATACTGGATTGCACTTTCGTTCGAAAATACAGCTGAACCTTCCCAGTAGTCACCACCAACATTTGTTAGGATAACGGGAGAGTTTCCGTCCCATGTTAATGGAGCATTACCGCCACGAACTTGAACAATACTATTGGCTGAAAGTGTATCAGGAACACCAGCGGTATTAACGCGGAAATGAACCGTAACATCTTGGATTGTAACAGGTTCTGCATCGCTATACCATACTGTTGGAATAACATTCTCGCCATCAATAACATCATAAGTACGATTTGCACCAAGACTTTCTGATGTATCCCAGTTATTATTGAGACGGTATTTATATTCAATTCCACCTGCTACGATATCAAAGACGCCTTCGTAGATTCCATCTGCATTTGCGTCCGTAAGCGTATCGCTTCCACCCCAACCATTAAATGAACCTGGAATATCTACATGATCCACTGCTGGATCAAAATTGCCAAGTGTCATTTGCCAGTTCATGTCGACTGAAAACGTTACGGCATAAGCTGGGAATACATAAGGATGTGAACCAATACCACCGTAGAAGTTTTGATCAAAAACGAGCCATTCTGAATCATCTGCGCTTGTACCTGCAGAAGCAGCCCAGTTCGTGTTTCCACCCATGACAGATTCTTTACGAATCAAAGTATGGTTTGCCGTTGCTGTAGTAACACCAGCAACATCCCAACCTGAACCTGGGTCAACCATGTCGTAGGCACCGAATAAATCGATAACCGTCGTAAATGCACCATCAACATAGGCTAGACCACGTACATCATCACCATTAAATGATGCTGTAAACCAAGGGGCACCATAAGCAAGAGTATCGTCAGAGACATCTAAAATGTCTGCTACTGCGCCATCGTTACCAATAACAAATACATCACCAGCAGCTAACATAGCGCCAACTGGAAAAGTATAAGCTTCACTCCAAGGGTTGCCGTTATAGTTCCCAAATACTTGAAAGTCAGCTAGATCAACTTCAGCGCCTGTTCCATTATAAATTTCAAGAGCTTTATTGTTTGAACTACCTTCAATGTATTCTGAGAAATACACGTTTGGTACTACAAGGTTTTCTGTATAAACAACGTTGTCAACTGTTACAACAGTTGGAACCACCGCATTGACACCAAAAATCTTGATATAACCTGCAGTATTTGCATCAGCGATACCAGAAAGTGTATAGTGAATAAAAGTAGCCGCTGTCGCGCCTGTATCGGGTGCGAGCAAAACAGATGGTGCCAAAGTACTTAAATCACGAACACTAAGCGTAAGGGGAAATTCTAATGTATCAGACCATCCCGTTACTTTAATATCCATTGATAGAGTAAAACGTGTCCCAGCTGTGGCAGCCAATGGACGCAATACTCTTAGTTCTGCACCCGCATCACCAAAAACTAATCCACCAGAACCTTCGACACCAGCAGTAGCGTCCCATGACTCAGTTGTCCAGTTATTGGTTTCGTCGTGATGACCCCAATTAGCGAGGTCCGAATTGTCCTCAAAAGTGAGGTTTAGATCATTCTGAGCAAAAGCCATTGAAAAGGCCATACTCATCACAATCAAACTTGTAAATAAGCGTTTCATACTTACCTCCTTTTTTTTGTTATGTTTATTTTTCATTAAAATGATACCTCTAAACTATAGGTGCGAATCAGACCAAAAAAAAGGTAATCTTGCAAACTATAGTTTAACATCATATCCATTTGATTTACATTAAATTTAACACCTGCACCAAATGTATTTTCGACATTTGATTCTTCATAACCTATGTTCTTTAATCCTGCTCTCAGGAATAATATCTTATATAACGAAAACTCCGTTCCGACATTAAAAACTTCAACATTATCCGATGGCACAAAGGCATCAGCAAGTACAGTAAGCTCTGCAAATGATCCAAGTTTAAGTTGATGCGCCACACCCAACCTAAAAAACAAGGGCAGTGGATAGCTATCCACTTTTAATTTTGCAACGAGCGTTTCATTATTGCCAGTATTATCTGGATCTAAATCGATGCGTTTTAATAAATCTGGACCATCGAGCATCATATCAGGTCCAAAATTGGCAATACTCATTCCAATCTGAAAGCCATCAAGTTGGGTTTTAAAAAGAACACCAATATCCAGCGCAAAAGCAGAAGCCGATTCATGCCAAATGTTCGTTTGAATCATTTTGGCTGTGCCCCCAATAGAAAAACGATCCGTTAGCATTCGTGCATAGTTAATACTGACGGCTAAATCGGACGCCTCCCAATAAGATTGAGCGCCTTCTTGATGCAATTCGTCTGTCACTTCTTCGCGCCCATAATCCAAACTCGTATAGCTAAAACCTAATGCATCCGAACTTGATAGTTTTAATACAATCGCTCCAAAATTAAATTTTGTCCCTACAAGCCATTGTGTGTCTGAAAATTGTATTCGGCTATTCTCAAGTTGCGCGGTAGCACCAGGATTCCAATATATGGCTGAGGCATCATTGGCAACAGCAACTTGACTTCCACCAAGAGCTGATCCAGACGCACCGACATCAATGCCCAGAAACGGAGCTGCGCTTGTTCCAACTTTTGCCTGACCCAACATAAAAATAGGAAGCAATATTATGAACAATTTTGTAATGAATTTCATCTTCGCCTCCTTTACTTAATGATGGCTAATTTGCCAGTTTTTTGACCAAAGTCTGTGTTTACAACATAGAAATAAACACCATAAGCGACATCTAAATTCTCTTTTGTTTTCAGGTTCCATTTGACCTGACTATTTTCAAGGGAGCCATCATTCACCAACGTTCTAACATGATCGCCACGCGCCGTAAAAATCTGAATTTCAGCGCCATTTGGAATATGTGTAAAAGTAACGCGACGCTCTCCTCGACCGGTTGTTATGCCTGGTGGCAATGGCGATTCAAAGAAACTCGCGGCAACATAGGGATTTGGCCAAACTTTTATTTGATCCAATGCATCTGAAATCACACTCTCGTCAATTGTAGGAATTTCAGGCTTAAAGATAAAAACGTCTCCATCTCTAAAAGGCTTTGTCGTAGAGATAGTCATGGTATCTCCTGCACTTAAACTAAAAGTAGAGTCTGGAAACAATACGGATTTTTTAAAGAGTATATTCCATGTAAAGAAATAATTACCATCTTTATCAACATCAAAAACTAATAGTTTATCCAAATACGAAATAATGCCATTCTGATCAGCATCATCAAAAATGACTTGAGGTAAATAATCTTCAGTCACATTCTTTAATTTAAAATTTACGGGAATATCGACGACCTCAGCTGGGAATTCCATCCCGAAAAAATCTGTCATAAATGCTGAATCATTCATTGTGTAAATTGTGCTGTCGGCAAAAACCAAATTGTAATCAGACGGGTATTTAACCGGTACAAATAATCTACCAACCAGAGTGAAGCTTGTGGTGCCAAATTTGGGTTCGTAACCGCCTTCAAAATTCCATCCTGTCATTGAATCGACTAATCCAACGCTCCATTCATTATTAAATTCAATCTGAATGCCATCAAAAATATCACTGTCATAGGCTTCTGAAACGTAAGGAGAACCAAAGATAAAAGGACTTTTATAAACTGGAAAATGTTTCCCTTTAACGCTATAATTACCAAATTCTAATGGACCCACGTCACCTTTTGGTATCAGATAACCAGCTTCCGCTCGCAATCCATAGTAGTCTCTTGAAACAATATTTCCATTAGCATCTGTAAGTAAAAAGTATTCATCGGCTATATTTATATATCCTAAATCAATAAATAATGTATCAGATACCTCTAATTCAAACGAGAATCCAGTTGTATCTAACACTGAATAGGAAGTCGTTAACCGCGCCAATTCCTGTCCATCACTAAACTCAACATTGGGTTCACCGTTTTGAGGGATTCCGTCCCCTTCCGTGCCATCGGGATCGTTTGTACCTGCAATACCGTCTTTACCGACGTCATCTGTAAGTGGATCCCAGTCGCCATCATTATCGACACCATCAGTTGCCTCATCCAAAAACGTTATTTTATAGACATGGTCTTTTAATGAAATTGGGTCAACAATATTAGCGATAAGACTTCCCGTCCCTGCAACTTCAACATGATTAATTGGGATATCTCCATTGGATGATTCATATCCTGGAGGTGTTCCGCCGGGTGTAATCGCAAGTGTATTGATATCGAAAGTAGCTTCACCAGTCGTGCTCACATTAATTAATTTAGTGTTCTCTGAAGGAAATATATCTAGTGCTTCGTCACCTTTATCGTATGCAACGATTGCATAATAATACCTCCGCCCATTTTGCACATCATTATCTACATAAGTATGCTGAAGACCCGTATTGTCTCCAAGATAAAAGGTATAACCATCGGTTTGTTCAAATAAATCTGCACTAGGGTAAAACGGACCGAAAACGTCATTGTCTAAATCAAATTGAGCAATGGGTTCGTAGCCTTCTATGGTGCCAAGACTATTCGTAATGGTACGAACGTCATTAAAGTTTGGATCGGAGGCGCGATAAATTTTGTAACCTTCAAAGTCTTTAATTTTTAAAACCGGGTCGATGGATTCTTCTGAGCGTCGATCCCAATACAATGTAACTTTTCCATCTCCAGGGACTGCTGAAAGAGTAGGTTTAAGAGGCGCAGTTGGGAAACGATAATCGCTATCATAGATGTCTTTAACCGTCTCAAGATTTCGCAATAAATCGGAATGGTCATCGCCATAAATTAGCCCCACTGAGAATCGTTCTGTTTGACCAGATCGTAATGGAAAATATCCAGAGCTGTAAACAAAATCGCCGTCTTCACCCGATACTGGGATGCCATTTTGTATAGAGGCAGGTACATCAAAATAACCCGGAGCCATCATATCCCATAATTCTTCATCGTTTTTCATGGGAATATCGCCAGCAGGTGCAAAATAATTAAATGAACTTAGACCAATCTGGTCCGATTCATCAGGGTCCGTAATATCAAAATTGGGTTCACCCGAATCGGGCCATCCATTGCCTTCAGTACCATCCATATCTGATGTATTTGCCACACCGTCCGTACCGACATCATCGAATTCTTCCGACCAGTCACCATCATTGTCCTCACCGTCATCACGTTTTTCATCAATCATAGCATTGAAAGTACCAAGACCCGTGATATAGTTTGCAAAAACCGTTGGATTAAGGATATCAAATAAAATATTACCATCTTCATCTTTTCGAATTTGACGATAATGAAGGTAATAATTTTCGTCAATAAGTCCATCTAAGTCATTATCGATTCCATCATAGGCATTTGGATTGACAATTTTGTCATTGGGACTATTACCATTTGGAGAAAGAATTTCGTTCCCTTCTGCTCCAAGTGTATCACCGGGTTCTAAAACCAAGGTCAAACCTCTCGTTGTAACCGTATTGGGACCCGCTAGCATTGTATAGATTGAGCGATTGAATGCATTATCAATCAATACCAGTTCGTCTCCAATGCTTAAAACTTTTGAAGCGAAATGTGCTTCTGTAAATAAATCAGCTTGACCGAATTCAGCGGCGTCTCTATCATTATCAATACCATCATAGGGGTTTCCCGGACTTTCTAAAAATGCATAGCCAACCATTCCGACGTCTGAACCAACCCAGTTAGAGTTTCGCGATACATTATTATCAAAATCGCCTGTATAGGTTAGATCTCGTTCTACATCAAAAAATGACCAGTCATCGTCATATTCACCCGGTCGATCATCGGTTCCCGTCACACCTACATAGGTTCCGACAAGCATTCCAAATACGATTTGGTCATAATCAGTTGTGGATTTATTCGTCACTTCATAAAGCCAAAAAATAACATCTTGGGCTAAAAATTGTGACCATTGCATCCCGCGCACTTTAACTTCTAAACCAAGGCCACAACGGCTTTCATCCGTGCTATCAGGCATAAATCGGATATTATATGTATTGTATTCAGGGAAATTAAATTCTTCGTCTTTATCGTCATCCATGACAAAGTAGCTTTCCTCAGATGCATTTGGAACTTGTCCGAAATAGCCATTCCATTGCCCTGCCCAACTAGCGTTTTTATCTGGCCAAGTTGATGGCCATGAATTTGGATTTGTACTCATAGCAACACTGCCTTGACTATCATTGGAATATCCACTAACTGGTTCAAAACCCCATCGTGTTCCTGAGGGACTTTCTTCATGTCCACCCAATGCGGGTCGGTCAACAGGCGTGACTTCAACAGAGTGAAACGTAACAAGGTTTCCTGCTGTATCCCTTGCCGTTATTTGGGCTCCCACAAATGGACTCACGTCGCCGATATATCCATTATTTTCATGAATCCAAGCCCCGCGAGGTCCTTTATCGGAAGGTTGACCCACAACGCCATAATTGCCAAAAACAGTTTTGACAAGATTGCCTTTGTGAACCCCAGACTTTCTATAAGGGCGCCCACTTTCGCCATAAACGATAGACATATTTCCCAATATTAAGAAGCACATGATTAGGATTTGAAGTGATTTTGAAGTGCGAGATTTAAGTTGTGTGTTTTTCATTTTTGATTTTTTCATTTTCTTATAAAGAAATAATCCAGCCGATTTCAATCCGGCGTGGTTCAGAATAAAATGTTTCGTTTAAAAACCATGCATCAACCGTATTGACAAACTCATCCAATTTTAAATTTTCTGCTTGTTGTTGATCAGGTGTAAAATCAGCGGAACCCGTTTTATCATAAACATTGGTTTGGTTTAAGTGATCAAAAAGATTTTGAACTCTTAAAAATACTTGATGTTGAAAACCCATCCCCTTAAAATTGTAATAACTATTTAAATCGGTATTAAATGTGAAGGGTTTTGTTGCACCGTTTGTTAATAATGTATTTTCTTGCGATAAGTTCGGTGTGTAAGGAAGTCCGCTGCCGAAGTTGGCGACCAAACTTGCCCCCCAATTGTCTTTGGTAAAAGAGCCAGAAAGATTGACCGTATGTCGCTGATCCCAATTAAGAGGTCTAATATAGACGCCAGGTTCGGCACCTCCAGCTATCGCATTTCTTGATTCCTCTGGATCTGAAGCCGTTCCTTCTGAAACTTGAAACGTATAATCTATCCCTGCATTAATCCCAGATGGAGTCCAATAATTAAGGGCTAAAACCAGCCCTTTAATATATGCAAAATCACTATTTTCGATTTTGTTATAATGAGCAGATCCACCAAAAATTTCAATTTGCTCTGAGTTTGTACCAACTAAATTTCGAATATCACGAAAATATCCCGTAATATCGATTGTAAGGCCATCAATGAGTTCTTGCTTGAGTCCAATCTCCCCTGAAATTGTTTTTTCGGGTTCTAAATCAGCATTTCCAACAACGCCAATGTTCCCTGTTCCACTACCCAAGTCAAAATCTGGATTTTGGTATAGAAGTTCAAATCGAGGGATTTGTAAAAAATATCCATACGATACGTGGATGACACCTTTATCGGTAATGGGAAAACTTGCTCCAAATCGAGGGCTAAATTGACTTTTAGGAGATGCATCTTTAAACCAATAAGATTGCCGAGACTCAAGAGAACGCAATGTATCACCATCGTTGCCAAAAACGCCATTATTATCTACATCTTCATAGATATTTTGGACTTTCAGTGGTGCATAGATACTTGGGTCAGAAGGGTCAGCTAAAACAACACCATCGGGGTCAAAGTAATCCCAACGCACACCAATGTTGATAATCAGCTCGGTTAGTTCTAGCTTATCCTGTATATAGCCTGAATACTCTACGGGATTATGTTCATATTTGCTCGTATAAGTTGTCGAAACAGGAAAAATTTGTGGATTAAGAATATTAGGATTGTCGATTAATAAATCAATAGTTGTTTTGTTTGAAGGAGGTTGAAGCGTCTTATTCGTAAGCGTTAAATTGTGTTGCCTGCCTTCAATACCAAATTTCATTAAATTCGCATTATTTATCTGACTCGTATAATCAAGTTTTAACAGATTCGTAATACTTTGACGCTCGAATCTTGAATTATTCGATCCACCTGTAAGGAAACTATAGGAATCAAATTGATTGCTTGATAGCTCCGAATAAACGATATAATCATCGGCGTTATATTCATCATAACGCTTAGATGCATTTGAGAAACCGATACTATAGAATGATTTACTACTCAAAGTGTGCGTTAGTCTGGCAAGATAATTTTTACTTTCCGTATGTTTTGTCAATATTCCTAAAGGATTAAGTCGATAGGCTCTGTCATAATCTTGCCATTGAAAATCAGTGTAAGACCCTTGGATGCCGAGCTTTACTTGAGGCAAAATTGACCAATTCAATCTCGCATGGGTATATTGCTTGCGATTCCATTGCATCGGTACGATTGAGCTATCACCTAAACCGTTTAGGTGATTGTTATGAATACTCTCATATCGAGTCAAAAATAGTTGTTCCACTAGACTGGCATATTCAGAATTACTCAGGTCGCCTTGGGCCGGAATATCCAACGTGGAAAACGCAATAATACTGTCGGTTAAAGTATTTTCACCCAGTGAATATAATTCTAAACTGTCGCCCCAATTTACAACTACAGGAACATTAGATGGATTATATCGGTGTTGTCCATTTTGCCAACCTTGCCAATAGACATTTCGGTGTGTGAGACTAATATCCACTTTATTTTTTACTAATGGTCCGTGTAAAGAAATTTCAGCGTTTTTAATGGTCATTGGATTGAAGTCCTCAATGCCAAAGTAAATATCATTATGTGAACTCAAATAATCGCCTGAGTATAAAGTAAGACTCCCGCCCCATTTCGAATATCCGGATTTCGTCGTAATATTGACAATCCCTGACATTGCTTGTCCATATTCGGCATTAAATGCACCCGACATCACTTGCAGCTCTTGCACCAAGTCTTTGGAAACTTCGACCAATTGTCCACCATCATAGACATCATTTACGGGAATCCCATCAATCCAATACGCGACTTCGCCAGAACGACCTCCACGCATGTGACCATCGACCATGCCTGCTTGCAAATCAATTATTTCACTCATTTCTGTCACGGGCATTGCAGAAATTGCTTCTGCTGAAACAATCGAGGACGTTGATGTCAAATCTTTTGTAACAACAGCACGCTTTGCAACAACCTCGACGACTCCACCTGACTCAATAATAACGGTTGATAGCTTAAAATCTATGTTGGTCGTTAAATCAGATCTGACATATACTTCAGAAATTTGTGTTGCTTGATATCCTATCATGCTGGCTTTAACGATGTATTCACCGGGTGATAAGCCTAAAATAATAAAGTGGCCATCCATATCAACCGAAGCACCATAGTTGGTGCCAACGACGACGACGTTACAGCCAATAAGTCCTTCACCCGTACTGGCGTCCATTACGGTGCCTGAAATTTTTCCCGTTGTGCCAGCAAAGGTCAACGAAAAAGTTAAAAGTATCATCAAAATGGTTCGAAACATTCTACCCAACCTGTATTTTTTATGATTAAATAAGTGAATCAGAAATTCGTCTCTTGTATTCAAAAGCTGTTATCCACTGTAGGAATTCTCACCTTTTTAATTTGATTTCCCCCATATTTAACTAGTAACCCATCTATGAGTTACGCATCAGCCAAGTTAGAATATCATGAAAATATTGTCAAGTGATTTAAACCAATATCAAGTTATCTAAAGGAATAATTATTATGACACTTCTCATGGTTTCAATATCGCATTTTTATCAAAGAATGTTAGATTTTTTTCCCGATTCGATTATGTTTGTAACATGAAATTCAATCAAGTTACGCCTAAATCGATTCATCTTCAAAATATTCTAAATAATTCTAGAAAAATAATTATCATTTATCCTCACGAGAAGAAATACGCTCGGATTGCACGATATGTACTTCAAAGACTTTTCAATAATCTCGGTAATTATGAAGTTTTAATCGTACTCCCTGATCTTTTTTTAGATTATAAGGATGTTCATCCTGTCCCATACATTACGATACCTGCACACACAACTAACTCTTTCTATAATAGCTTGCTTAAGATATTAGGAGATTTTAATGCGGATATTTTGATTCAACTTGATCCAAATCCTCCGAAAGGTTTTCTTAAAACCATTCATTTACTCCTAATTGATTTAAAAATCGGCCTGGGAGCGGATCAATCAGTATACAATGTTACACATACTTGGAATGGAAAAGGATTTTACGAAAATTACATAATTTCCGTATTAAGGATGTTGAATATAAAAATTAATTAACGATTATTTTTTCGCTGATTTGCTGTCTCTTTACAACTAACGTGGTATTTTGCAATTGGAACGGCTAGTAAACGCTCAGGTTCAATGAGTGCTTTGCATATCTCGCAGATTCCATAACTTCCATTTTCAATACTATCAAGGGCGGCATCAATCTCTGTTAAATACTTTGACTCGCGATGTGCAAATATACTTGTAATTTCCCGCTCTTGCATGTCTGTTCCCATGTCCGCCATATGATAGGTTGATGTCGACAAATCACCGCTCTGGTCCGTCGTTGTTTTATGGAGGTCTCCTGTTTGGATTTCAAAATCAGCTAGCACTTTTTCACGTTCAGCTAGCAATTTATATTTTAATTTTTCTAGCACGTCATCGGTATGTTTTAGTTGGGTCATCTTCGCTCCACTTCCGTCAATTTCTTGGGCGAATATATTGGAGCTAGTGCTATAAACAAGTAATTTCATTTCAACAAAAAATGTTTGGTGAAGTTCATACCTCCGTCTATATTCGCGCCGCTTTGAAAACAAACACACACAACAATATTAAATCAGGGTGCAATATGGAAGTTATAGTATGTCCAGAATGTGGCGAAGGTTTAGATGAACAAAAATTAGCGCGTTCGCTAATTTGTCCTCATTGTCTTACGAATTTAAAAAGTAGCAAATACATGCATTTCCTAGAGTTTTTAATGGTCTCTGAAATTGTGGAAGACATCGATTTTTTTGATGAAGCTATCTATGGTGATGAATATAATCGCTACCAAGAGTCGGAATTCGACGATGTTGATCTACCCAACACTCAAAATGAGAATGTCAAGTGGCATCAACAATCGAGCGAAGATAACGACGACGAAGAAGGAAATTCTAAACAATGGTAAAATAAATAGGAGACTTTTTATGAGCGAACCCAAAAAGGCACAACAGATTAAAATACAAGTTACAGATAAAGTTGCTGATGGAGAATATGCAAACTTAGCAATTGTGACTCACTCAGCGGCTGAATTCGTCATGGATTTTGTTCGCGTGATGCCTGGTACTCCTAAGGCAAATGTCCAAGCACGTGTCATTATGACACCGAGCCATGTAAAAGCGTTTTATCATGCGCTTCAACATAATATTGAAAAGTTCGAAACACAGCACGGCGAAATCCGTATGACCGATCCAAGTCACTTACCTGGTATAAAGATGGATGGTTCATTGCCAAATTAATGTCAACTCGACTTGATTTGACATTTTAAAAACCGCTCAACATGAGCGGTTTTTTTATGTAATGATTTTAATTTAAAAAATATTGGTCTCTAACATGAACTATTTAGCATTAAAAAACCTGCTCCTTCAATTCCCCACCTCGTCCGAAACCTTCCCTTTTGATGCAACAACAGCAGTTTTCAAAGTAAATAACAAAATGTTCGCATTGGTATCTAAAGAAAACGACCCGCTTCGCATCAATCTAAAATGTGATCCCAATGAAGCTCAATTACTTCGCGATATGTTCGAATCCGTAATACCAGGTTATCACATGAATAAAGAACATTGGAATACCCTTATTCTGGATGGAAAAATTGAATTCCCCCTTATCCATAAGATGATTTATGATTCCTATTCCCTTGTGATCGTAAAATTTAACAAGAGCGAGAGAACGGCATTACTAAAAAAGCTAAATGCTATGAAATAATTTCTATAAATTGACTTAAATGCTCAACTACAAAATATCAATACGACTTTAAATAGATATTAAATTCTAAGTCTAATAAACTCTAATTTTGGATTCTGATGCACCCATCGCGCGGCCAATGACGCTACCATGAGCATTATTTTTCTCCATATACTCAAGGACGTCTGAGACCTCATTCTTGTGGACTGAAAAAAGGAGTCCTCCGCTGGTTTGAGCATCGTAGAGAACCCATCGAATATTTTTGTCGATATCTTTATCGCCATCGACATGGGATGAATAGAAATCGCGATTTGTCACTGCGCCACCGGGAATAGTTTTCATCGCTGCGTATTTGAGTGCTCCAGGCAATAGCGGCAAGGCTTTACTGTCGATTTCAATATGCATTGATTCGTGTTTAATCATATCCCATAAATGGCCGATTAAACCAAAGCCAGTAATATCCGTCATGGCGTGAATATTAAAAGATTCGTTCAGAGCAGAACCGATTGAATTAAGAGTAATCATCGATTTTACCATTGCATCAATATGTTCTTGTGATGCCATTTTACCTTTGATTGCCGTCCCAATGATGCCTGTACCAAGAGGTTTCGTTAGGATAAGGACATCGTCATTTTGTATCCCAATGGATGCTAATATTTTATCAGGATGAACTGTTCCTGTTACGGACAATCCGTATTTCATCTCGTCATCTTTGACAGAATGACCGCCTGCCAATACAGCGCCAGATGCGTTGACGCGTTCAATTCCCCCTCGGAGAATTTCTTTGAGTATCCATTTTTCTTCGCGATCTATGGGAAATGCGACAATATTCATAGCCGTAATCGGCTTGCCGCCCATTGCATAGACATCACTCAATGCATTAGCGGCCGCAATTTGACCAAACTGATATGGATTATCGACGATGGGTGTGAAGAAGTCCAAGGTTTGAATCAACGCTATTTCTGGCGAAATTTGATAAACCGCTGCATCGTCAGGTTTGCCTAAGCCAATTAATAAATTTGGATGCCCTTTAAACTCTAATCCACATAATATATCGTCCAAGTCCCCTGGACCAATCTTGCCGGCTCAGCCAGCGGCTTTGACTTGGGCTGTTAGATTCGCGTTTCTTAATTTATCAATCATGTAGCGAACATAATTTTTTTTCCTATGAATAAAAGAAGATGATAAGGTTTTGCATGAATCAATTCACTTAGAAATATTAAGGTATCTAGTTTCTATGAGGAGTAGCTATGAATGTGTTCCAATTCTTCAGCTTCTTTTGTTCTTATCCAGTATAAATCCCACCTCTGTTGGAGGTTCATCCAAAAATCAGGAGTATTTCCAAAAAACTTTGATAAGCGTAAAGCCGTACTTGGCGTAATTCCTCTTTTTCCATTTACAAGCTCGTTAACACGCTGGAAAGGGACATGTATTGCTACTGAAAGGTATTTTTGAGATATTTCCATGGGTTTCAAAAATTCTTCTAGCAACATCTCACCCGGATGTGTTGGTGTTCTATTTATTGGAATTCTAACCATTTCATTCTCCTTTAGTGGTAATCCACTATTTCAACATCTATTGGACCCATTTCAGTCCAACTAAAACAAATTCGATACTGCTCATTAATACGGATACTATATTGACCTTCACGGTTGCCATGTAACGATTCAAATCTATTTCCTGGTGGAATCCGAAGTTCTGGCAGTTGAACAACTGAATCAAGTTGGTCAAGTTTTCTCATGGCTACCTTTTGTAACTTCGCAGGACATTTTTTCCGAGCAAGCATAGAGTCAACACCGTTAAAGATATCCTCTGTGGCTGTATCTGTGAAAGAGCGTATCATCTATGTAATAATAGCACGGCTCTCATGCTATGTCAAGAGGTTTCAAACAACTTCACTTACGCTTTTAAGTTGGTCTAAATAAAAACTTTACTCGAATGGCGAACATAATTTTTTTTACTCTGTAATGAAAGAAGATGATGAGTTATGGGAGTTTTTTCATCTCGGTACATCCTCCAACTGTCGGATACTCGATGACCGCATAAAGGTTGCCGAGTCATTTGTAATTGCTAATTATTAATTAATAATTAGCAACCCTACCACCCCCTGCCCCTCCTTATCAAGGAGGGGTGTCCCGACGCTAGGGTCGGGGCGGGGTGGTTGCAGTGACAAAACGATTAAATAACAAGTATTGATGGGAATTGTTAAAAACTAGCTTTTCTTTGTGATACTCGGTGTCTCTTTGTGGAGCTTGGTGTTAGATTTTCATCACAAAGAAACCTACCCCTAACCTCTACTCCCGACACCTTGGTCGGGATTTTCAACAGAAGGGGAATGAAAATAATTATCTTTTCTTTGTGGCTTAGAGGCGGCGCCTGTCCTGAGCTTGTCGAAGGGTGTGAGCTTTTTTTTCGCAAGCAAGATGCTTACGTTACAATAATTCATTTCAGCGTTCACGTATGGCATCATTTATCCATAAAATCCGTTCAATCCGTGTCCCATAAGCAAACCATTATTTTTGCTGGATAAAAAATGCTTATGGATTAAGATAGCTCCATGAAAATATTAATACTTTTATGCCTCACCGCTCTCATATCAATCCAATCGTGTCAAACATCAGACCCTCATAATTGGGCAGATGAGATTATCTATTTCGCCCTCATCGACCGCTTCTCTAATGGCGATACGGCCAACGATGATTTAGGTCCAATCGGCTCTCATATTCCATTCACTGGCGAAAATCCCAAAGCGCTTAAAACATATCAAGGTGGCGATATAAAAGGGCTCACACAGCAAATCGATAAGCTGGCGTCTCTCGGCATCACCGTGCTGTGGATTTCCCCTTTCTTTGATAATTCAAATACAGACTATGTGGGTTGGTGGCCGTATCATGGTTATCATCCCATTGATTTCTATAGTGTCGATGAACATTTTGGAACCATTGATGACTTGAAATTGCTCGTTTCGACGGCTCACCAACATGGTTTAAAAGTCCTTTTCGATATGCCATTTAATCAAACAGCACCAGATCATCCTTGGTTGAGTGATGACACGAAAAAAAGCACCTGGTATCATTACGATGATAATGGAAATCCTTTCGATATTACGAATTGGTTCGATCAGGAACAGATTGAAAATGGTGAGCTCCATGGACTCCCAGATTTGGCGCAAGAAAATCCTGATGTCGCGCAATATATTTACGATTTATCCGATTATTGGGTTCGCGAAACCAATGTCGATGGTTTCCGTCTCGACGCCGTCAAGCATATCCCCATTTCATTTTGGAAGGAATACAATCGCCACATGAAAGGAACCTTCGGTAAAGAATTTTACTTACTTGGTGAAGTTTTTTGGGGCGAAGCAAATCGCATGGAACCCTATACAAATATTGGATTTGATGGCTTATTCGATTTTTCATTCTATTATGGCGTAAATCGTGGTTTAGGGCAAGGAACTGGCATTCCTACACTCAGCAAAATGCTGCAAGAATCTCACAATTCGTTTGATGATGTCCAACGAGTTACCTTAATTGATAATCACGACTTGCCTCGCTTTAATTCTGGAACGGCGCTTCATAATTGGACTCTCGAGAAGCTTGCACTCGAGTTTATGATGACGACTCCGGGGATTCCTATGCTGTATTATGGCACCGAAATTGGCATGTCTGGCACCAATTTTACCGCTTCTCTTCAAACTGAAACACAAGACTATTTTAATCGCATCTCCTACCCTGAAACATTATCAAAATCAGAAATTTCTCATTTCGAAGATACGCAAAATTTAATAAGCTTACGCCTAAGACATCCCGCATTACAATGCGGAAATTTTTATGAAATATACAAAGATTTAGGCGTTTACGCTTACCTTCGTCAATGCGAAAAAGAGGCGCTTCTAGTCGTAATGAATAGCTCAGAGATTGAAGATTTCGTGGGTTTTGATTTGACTCAACAACTTGGAATTACGAAAATTGGTAAGCAAATTTATGGCGATGGCGTGTTGCGAGAAATGGATGAAGGTCTTTATTTTAGGCTTCCATCTACAAGCCTTTCTATTTGGGAAATACAGCCCGCAAAGGATCTAGATAGCTTGAAAATATGGGTCGAATTGAATTCAAGGATTCCAAAATCGTTTCAAATGGTTGAGCTACCTATTTGGGGAATTCAGTCGGCAAATGTAAAAATCGCAGGTGATTTTAACAACTGGCAGCCTCAAGCATATAGTCAAAACAGAGTCGGTGAAAATATCATTATTTCATTTCCCCTAAAGCCAGGACGTTATGCCTATAAAATTGTCGTTGATGACACGAATTGGCTTCCCGATAGCCATAATCCAAATTTTGAGATAGATCCATTCGGCGGGGAAAATAGTATTCTTATTATCGAAAAATAATCGTCATTAACATTCTTTGGGGTTTATGTGACGTGTGCAATGTGTCTTTAATTAATCATTCACTCCCCTTAAATATTGTTTAGGTTCGCACGTGAATTTTCTCAAAGTTATATCACTTATTTTTTCCACATCATTACTTCTTTTTAGTAAACCAAGTGATACAAATTATCATTGGCCCATTGATGCATCGAAGCATTTAGCGGCTACATTTTGCGAGCCTCGATCAGGCCATTTACATGAAGGCATCGACATTAAAACATGGGGGCAAATGGGCGTGCCTTGCTTTGCAATTGGTGATGGCTATGTTGAAAAAGTCGTGACGCGTTATCGAGGATATGGCAAGTTGTTGGTCTTACGTTTAGACAATGGTGAACGCGCTATTTATGCTCATTTAGAATCGTTTGTGCACAAAATAGATCTACAGATTCTGGCAGAACAAAAGGCATCAAAAAATTATCAAGTTCAAGTGAGGTACGAACCTAATGAATACCGCGTTTCGAAAGGTGAAATTATTGCTTATTCTGGCACGTCTGGTACAAGCCATCCTCACTTACATTTTGAAATTCACGACACACTAGGGATTCCACAAAATCCGCTTTCATATTTCAATATTAAAGACAGCAAAGACCCCATCATTACCCACGTAATCTTGGAGCCATTGGAAAAAATGACGCTTATTAATGGACATCCTCTGTCTGAAACACTTTATTTTTATCGTAATCCTGACCCAAAGAAACCCTTAGCCAGCATCGACGGAACCTTCGGATTTCAAATTGTCGCTTTCGACTATTCTGACGGTACCTGGAATAAATACGCCATTTATGAAACGCAGGTTTTTGTGGATGACTCACTCGCGTATCACATCGTTTTTAATGATGCTCCTGGCAGAACGTCGCAATATCACAATGATATTTATGCCCAAAAAGAACTCGATTATCGATGGAGTCCGACAAAGCTTTATGTACCGAATTCAGGTGATGAACATTTCCTTACTTCAGATGAATTTACGGGACATTTAAATCTTAAGCGGGGCATCCATCGCTTTAAAATTGTCATATTAGATTATAAGGGAAATTTAAAAACTGCCGAATTTAGCCTCGAAAATAAAGAGCATGCCTTGTGGACAATCAATAAAGTTCAAGACAAACTTCAGTTTTCGACTCAAAATAATAAGTATCCTCTTTTTGAAAATTGGTACGACACCATCAATCAAATATACTTTACGCCTGAAAAGACAATCATTCCTCTCGATTTTTTATTCGAAAATGGAAACGATCCTTCCGCCATGGATATACCAGCTCTCGAGACGACTTGGGGAAGTCATCAAGTTTTTCAAATCTCTAGATTGGAAAACTCGAATCAAATTTCGTATAAACTAGATTATAATAGTGGTAACATCTTGCTCAATTTTGATGCGGCACAAGCGCAGCAATTCCCGCCTTATTTACAGCTTCAATATAATGACACAACATCCATCGTAACGCTATTTCAATCAGGTGAAAATACGGCATTAACCGAAAGGATTTCCCCTCGCGATTTCTATACGGCTAACAGCATCCAAATGCCCTTTAAAGATACGACACTCATATATGAGTTACATCCTTTTGAATCTATTTCCCCGTTTGATGCTAAACACATTGAGTTCGTGAATTCTCATCTATCCGTTGACATTTCCAACCCAAGAAATCAAATAATGAATTATATAATCACGGAGGAAGATTCATTAGAGGGTTTGAGTTTTATCCGCATTCAATCGGCTCCTTGGCAATCGGTAAAATTAGGTTTCAAAATCAATAGTACTGAAAATGAAGCGATTTATTCTAAATCAGGTTCTTCTTGGACTCTATTGAACCGAACTATGTATACAGGATTGGACGTTGAAGCTGGACAATATACAAGTTTTAAGGATGTCACGATGCCTGAAATAGAGTTGATTTCAAATTCAAATGATTACCACACAAATGGAAGAGTTACCTTTAAAATAAGCGATGATGGCTCGCCTCTTCGGAATCCGTCTAAACAAATTGAAGCGAGTGTGAATGGGAACGTAGTCTATTTTGAATACAATTTTGAACGAAAGGAAGCAAGTTGGCAAATCCCCAAACAATTTACCTCTCATTCCTTTCGTGTGAAACTTAAAGTGTGGGATGAAGTCGGAAACCTTACAAGGAACACGTCGATTATTTATTTAAAATAGAAACACAATTTCAATTTTAGGATAAAGTTCTCGACCTAATCTTCACATTATTTTTTCAATATTCAGTTTAAAAACACTTAATGCTCCATGGGAAACAGTGTTCAAAGTACATCATTACGCGCTTGATAATCGCGTTCCATTCGTCTAAGTTCTCCGTCATGAAAAACCAAACTGAACTCATATTGGCCGCACAAAATGTTAGAAAAAAAGCCTACGCTCCTTATTCCAATTTTCACGTCGGAGCGTCTGTCTCTGGTAAAAATGGAAAGATATACTCAGGCTGCAATGTCGAAAATGCTAGCTACGGTCTGACGATTTGTGCAGAGCGCAATGCATTAGCGTCAGCCATCGCCGACGGAGAATCAAAATTTGAATCTTTGGCGGTGACATCTCCAAACGGCGTTTCGCCGTGTGGCGCATGTCGTCAGGTTATTTGGGAACTTTGCGGCGATATTCCAATCATTTTGGTTGATGATGAAGGCAATACAAGTGAGACGTCATCCTCCCTTCTTTTGCCTCACCAATTTGATAAGTCATCACTTAATATTTAAATATAGTTTGAGGAATAAGTATTTTACCAATACCGCATAACAATCACGGCTGGATAGAAGTTATTACAGGAGCCATGTTTAGTGGCAAAACCGAAGAACTCATCAAACGACTTCGACGAGCCCAAATAGCTCGCCAAAGTGTTATCATTTTCAAACCAGAAATCGACAATCGTTACAGTGAAGAGCATATTGTTTCCCATAGTCAGCAAAAACTAGACTCTATCAATGTAAAAAGTTCCACCGAAATATTAAAACTCGCAAAACAGTTTCAAGTTGTAGGCATTGATGAAGCCCAATTTTTTGATGAAGGAATCGTCGACGTTTGCCGAAAACTTGCTTCACAGAAAAAGCGCGTCATCGTAGCGGGACTCGACAAAGATTACATGGCAGCACCTTTTGGCCCAATGCCTTTGCTCATGATTGAGGCTGAATATGTAACGAAGAGTCATTCAATTTGCGTCATTTGCGGAAGCCCCGCTGGTTTCACTCAGCGCATTGTTTCCTCAAAAGAAAATATTTTAGTAGGAGAATCCGACTTTTACGAGGCGCGATGTCGCACCTGTTACGATCCGGAAGGAGAAGTTCATGGATAGACTTATGGGAATATTAGGCATTTTCGTCATCCTGGGAATCGGCGTTTTGCTCTCGAATAATAGGAAAGCCATCAATAAAAAGTTGGTCCTCTGGGGATTGGGATTACAAATTGGATTTGCAATTTTTATTTTAAAAACGCCTATTGGAAAACCAATATTCCTCTTTTTTGACAAAGCCGTTCGAAAGCTTCTGACCTTTTCTGATGAAGGCGCAGCCTTTGTTTTTAATGCTTTAACAATTGGTCCAGGTAATCAAGATTCACTTGGATTTTTCTTTGCTTTTCAAGTATTACCCACGATTATCTTTTTCTCGGCATTTATGGGAATTTTATATTATTTCGGTATCATGCAATTCATTGTTAAATGGTTGGCGAAAGCAATGCAAAAGACAATGGGAACTAGTGGTTCCGAAACGATGAGTGTTTCAGCGAATATTTTCGTAGGTCAAACGGAAGCACCTCTGGTTATTCGTCCATTTATAGCAACGATGACAAATAGCGAAATAATGGCCGTCATGACGGGTGGATTCGCAACAATGGCAGGCGGCGTTATAGCCATATATGTGAAATGGTTAGACCATATTCCAAATATTGCGGGTCATTTAATGGCGGCGTCTGTGATGTCAGCGCCTGCTGCATTGGTCTTGGCTAAAATCGTTTTTCCCGAAACGAAAGAATCCGTCACAGCTGGTAAAATTGTCGTCAACGTTAATAATGACGATGACAATGTCATGGATGCCATTTCTCGGAATGTCGGTGATGGTATAAAACTCGCTGCAAATGTTGCTGGTATGCTTATTGCCATCGTTGGTTTGGTTGCTTTTTTTAATTATACGCTTGGTTGGTTTGGATTAAGTATTCAACAAATACTAGGTTGGGTGTTCTCACCCCTCGCTTTTTTTATGGGCGTTCCCTTTGTGGACATCCAAACGATTGGCACATTAATGGGCGAAAAAATAGTTTTAACAGAACTTGTTGCTTATGGACATCTCGAGACATTGACATCAACACTCCAAGTAAAATCGCAAATTATTGCCTCTTATGCGCTTTGCGGATTTGCGAATTTTGCTTCTATAGGTATTCAAGTTGGTGGAATTGGCGCATTAGCACCCGAGCGTCGAAAAGACATCTCAAAAATTGCTTTTAAAGCAATGATTGCAGGTGCACTGGCTTCATGGTTAACTGCAACCATCGCAGGTATTTTGTTATAGTTTTACTTAAATGGAGAAAAAAATTGAAATGAAGATAATATTTTTGGGCGCTCCTGGTGCAGGTAAAGGAACGCAATCCAAACGCCTTGTACGAGAGAAACATCTTTTGCAAATATCAACAGGTGATATTCTTAGAGAAAATAGAGACAATCAGACGGAACTTGGTCTTAAAGCTCAAACATATATGGATGCAGGCGAGCTTGTTCCAGATCATTTAATCATTAAAATGATTTTTGATAAAATGGACGATACAAGCCATGTCAATGGATATATCCTTGATGGTTTTCCTCGCACCGTAGCCCAGGCGGAAGCCTTAGACGATATGCTCGCTAAAATTCATGATAAAATAGATTTCGTGTTATATCTTAAAGTCGCAAACGAAAATCTTATCGAGCGTTTATCTTCTCGCTACACCTGTAAAAAATGCGGACATATCTATAATCTCAATTTTAATCCTCCAAAAAATGAAGGAAAGTGCGATTTAGATGGTGGAGACCTTTTTCAAAGGCGTGATGATAAAAAAGAAACCGTCACGAAACGAATCAAAATATATGATGATAACACGCGTCCTGTAATACGGCACTATAAAGCCAAAAATATGGTGCAAACTATTGATGGATACGGTGGAGTTGATGAAATATTCGCAAAAATATTAGAGGCGATTAGTTCTTAAATGTTTCGCTTAGGCGTTACAGGAAGCATTGGTTCAGGGAAAAGTACGGTCACCAAACTATTAAAAGATTTGGGGGCATCTTCCAGTAATTCTGATCATGTAGCCAAAGAAATTTTATATTCAATGGGATATGTCCGCGATGCCCTCGTCGCACATTTTGGCACACAAATATTGGATCCAGACGGTGGAATTTCGCGTCATAATTTAGCTCAGGTTGTTTTTAATAATCGAAACAATCAGAAATTTATCAATAACTTGATTCACCCACTCGTACATCAAGAGACTGAAAATATGATGGAGCGAGCCGAGCGTCAAAATGATGCATGGTTTATTGTCGATGCTCCCCTCATGTTTGAATCTGGCATCTCTGAACAAATGGATAAAGTACTCGTCGTCACTGCACCTGATGGCCAACGTATTAAACGCGTGTGCGAACGCAATCAGATGAGTGAACAAGATTTTTTGAAACGCGACAAACTTCAAATGTCACAAGATAAAAAGACTGAAAAAGCCGACTATATAATAGTAAATGATGGCTCATTTGATGATTTAGCAGCCAAAGTTGAAGACCTCTTCAAAATATTTAAAGAGTCGAAATTTATTTAATTATTCGATATATTTTGATAGTGTTGTAAAGCAAAACTATCTGTCATACCCGCAATAAAATCACACAATAGACGCATTTTTTCAATTTCTTTGCTTGCTGGTAATGCCATCATATTTTTCACTTCTATAGCAAGAGTGACCATATTTACGCTTTTATTTCCTGTAATGACATCACGATAATAATGGAAAAGAAGTCCAATAATTTTGACCGCATGTCGCTCTTGATTCTCTACATATTCCGAATGATAAATAAGGCTATAATTCATTTTCTTTAATAATGTGAGTTCTGCTTCCATTGTAGGATTCATTTTAAAAATCCACCCATACCGATTTGATGCTATTGCCGGCTCAAGATTGGGTTCAATGGAAACGGCGGTCAACCATCGTGTGATGAGATTTGCGACAAATCGTTGCATTGATTGCTGATGTTGCAATACTTTCAATATTTCATTCAGTAAATAATCTGCGGCTTTAGACTCATGAAGTTCGTAAAAATCTTTGACATTCGTTTCATGGAGTAAATTCTGTTTATAGCCATCAAATAAATCAGAAGTTGTATAAGCGATATCATCAGAAATATCCATAATTTCGCACTCAATGGATCGAAATTTTTCGCCTGTTTGGGCGCGTTTGGTTATGCCAGCTTCGGGATGCACCCAATCGAGTATTTCACGCTGATCAGGGTATAGAAACTTTGAACCATTCTTTGAATGTGTTTTTCCGACGATTTTATATTTAAGAACAGCATCCAGAAATGCACGCGTTGGATTGAGTCCGCCTTGGCGTTGTCCATCAATTCCGCCTCGAATAATATGCGTAAGGATTCGCAGGGATTGTGCATTGCCCTCAAATCCGCCCCATTCGTCCATTAATTCATTGAGACGAGACTCACCCTTGTGTCCGATGGGAGGGTTCCCTAAATCGTGCGCTAGACACGCAGCCTCGACAAGGGAGGCATCAATAAAGAAATTACTTTTTAGATAGGGCGATTTGCGATTAAGAAAATTAACAATGCTTCGTCCTACCTGCGCAACTTCAATCGAATGGGTCAAACGTGTCCGATATTGATCGCCGAAACCCGTCACATAGACTTGTGTCTTCCCCTGCAAACGACGAAATGCGGTCGAATGAATAACCCGGTCACGATCCATTTCAAAGGCTGTGCGATATTCATTTTCTTTAATGGATCGAACATTTCGGGTCTCTTTATCCCAATCCGAATAAAAATTATTTTCGATGTGATTTACCATGGACTCAACTTAGTTAAAAGAATGTGGCTATTCACTCAATAATTTCTCTTTTTTACGCTTTAAACTGGAAAAGGAGTCTTTGGGACTCCTATTCTAATAGTCGGATACTCGATAACCGCATGATGGTTGCCGAGTGTACGCCGTTGGCGGACGTATCGAAGCACGATGACCTGTTTGTGTTGGAGAAAGCAATCAAACCTCTACGAGGTTATGTTTAGGTTAGGTGCCATTGTTACAAAGATAACAAGGTCTACGACGTTTGCTTTTGTTTTTCTTAGTGAAACTAGTTTTTCTTTGTGGCTTAGAGGCTCCGTGTGAGGTTTTTTTTCGCAAGCAAGATGCTTACGTTACAATGGGTTTTTTTGCGTTAATCTACGAATTCGGTTGGAGATAACCCACCCCTTGCCCCTCCTCCCGACACCTTGGTCGGGATTTTCAACAGGAGGGGAATTGCAGCATCTTTTCGATGTGGCTGTGTACGGCCCTTGCCCGAGTCCTTCGAGAACCTCAGGAGCCACTTGTCGAAAAGTGTTAGACTTTTTAAACCGCAAGCAAGATGCTTACGTTACAATGCTTTTTTCTGCGTTTATCTGCGAATTCTGCGGGAAATAGTTTGTGTTTACTGCCATTTTTGTATCCACAAAAACACGCGATGAACCTTGTTTTTTATTCAAGGCGTATAATTATTTCTATTTCCTTGAATTCAAATATCTTGAGCCATGACAGAAATTAAAAAAAGATTTTATGATGACGGCTTACCGTTCGAGTGTACTGCTTGTGGCGAATGTTGTAAGCTCGGCGGTGGATTTGTTTACCCTACACCAGAGGATCTATCTTTTCTTGCTCAGTTAAAAGACATGACTCTTGACGCTTTTAAAAAACTATTTACAGATAAACACGAGAAGCGAATTGTTCTGAAAAACAATGGAAATGATTGCATCTTTTGGAGCGACAATAAATGTCAAGTATATAACGCCAGACCCTTGCAATGTCGAACCTATCCATTTTGGCCTACCAATTTAAAATCAACTTACCGATGGAATATTATTAAAGGTGAATGTGAAGGAATTGGTCAAGGTCGCATCTACAGTAAAATCGAAATCAAGCAAATTATGCGAGGGAAATTCCCCACAGCTGATGGTCCCGATAACTATAATAAAGAAATTAAAGGAGGCTAAGCGAGAAGCTCTTGATATCGAGACAAAATATCTTCCAACTCATGTAACCCAAAATGACGACCAAATCGAGCAACTTCTTTCCCTTCGACATATAGAATAAGTGCCGGGGCTGAAAATACCATATTTTGGGCCGCCACCGTACTGGAGTCCTGTCCATCGATATAAACGAAACGCCATGGCGGATAGGCATCGATCAGCGCTTTAATTTGGGGCTTTAAAACTTTGCATACATTGCACGTCTGAGTCGAAAAATAAATCAATGTTAATTGTTGGTTTTGTTTAATGTTATTAAACTCTTCTAAATTCATATTTTACTCGAAATAAGGGCTAACTATTTTGTTGGCAGCTCTTTTAGCAACGATTCATCGAAACACTGCAAAAAGAAAGAAAATTCTGTTCCTTCGTTAGGACTACTTTCTAAACTTAGAACAGAATCATGCATTTTAATTAAATATTTACAAATATTAAGACCTAAACCCGTTCCTTTTTGACCTTTGCGAACATGCGTATCCAAACGATAGTAACTCTTAAATATTCGCTTTTGCTCGTCTTCAGGAATCCCAATACCAAAATCTTTAACAGAAGTAAATGCTTGATTGTCTTTATATGCGACTTTGAGGATAATGTTACTATCATTCGATGAATATTTGATGGCATTACTTACTAAATTTAAAAGAACCTGTCGAATACGAAGTGGGTCAGCATAAACAGGGGTTTGTTGAGGTTCATGCTCGCCAACCAATTTCATATTTTTTGCTTTAGCGAGTCCTTCGTATTCTGAGATGACACTCTCAATAAGTTCTTCCATAAAAAATGCTTCTTTATTGAGTGGCATTTGCCCAGATTCAATAATGGCAATATCGGACAAGTCTTGAACCATTTCACTTAAATGTTTTATCTGGCCGTAAATGGTTTCGAGTTTTTTATCAACATTTTCTGAGGATAATTTCTCTCGATGATTCAAAACGGTTTCAATATTTCCATGCACAACCGTTAATGGTGTTTGGAGTTCGTGGCTGACTCTTGCGACTAATTCAATTCGAGATTTCTCCTTCCGCTTCAGTTCTTCAACCATCGCATTGATGTGCGTGATCATTTCATTGAAATGATTTGCAACATGCCCCAGTTCATCCTGGAAATGTGAATCAAGTTTGACTTGATTTTCACCTAAGCGAAATTTTTGAACCACTTGGTCAATAAAGTTAATCCTGCGCACAATCCAGTACCAGAAAACGAATCCGACGATTGAGGCTATCAGTATTGAAATCATCAATGCGCGTGAAATTATGCGTCCGTATTCTTCCCAGAAAGACACATTTACATCTTCGCCACCTTCTAAAAGAGTGATTAAAACATATCCATAATTTTCCTTAACGTCACCGATTCTAGCTGTTGTAAATACATATTTTAAATCCGTAGCCGTTGGGATGTCAATGGTAATTGGATAATCCGTCTCGTCACTATTTAGGAATTTCTCCAATACAGTGATATCAACATTTTCCTTGTAAAGCGTTGATGGTACAAAACTCGCCTGATACGTAATGCGACCCTCTGATGTAACGTAAAATAATTCCATCCCTGGAAAATTTATGGCAATGCTATCGAAATAGGAGTGGATGTCTTGTTCATCGCCAATGAGATCGTATAGTTCATCAGCAACAGGCTGCGCGACATCCTTATAACTTAATTGTGCTCCATACTGCAATTCATTGACAATATCAGCTTGATCCCAAAGAACCAATGTAACGCCTTGAGCAATAAAAAATATTGTTAAGATACTAATGATCTTAAAAGCAATCGTAGAACGAAAAGGTAGTTTTTTAAACGATGGGCTCAAAGTCTATATCAAATTCTAAAGTTCGTCCGAAAATTTATAGCCAACACCCCAAACGGTGATGACGTAAGTTGGTTTATTTGGATTTTCTTCAATTTTTGACCGGAGTCTGTTTACATGCGTATTGACCGTATTTTCATACCCCGCATAGCTATAATCCCAAATCAAATCCAAAAGTTGTTTCCGACTATATACGCGACCGGGTTGACGAGCGAGGAGCGTAATGAGATTAAATTCAGTGGCCGTCAATTGAAGCTCTTCGCCTTTTAAAAAGACTTTACGAGAATTTTGGTCGATGGATAAATCACCCACAGTAATGAGTGGCATGTCGCCATTGTCATCATGTTGACGTCGCGCATTTCGTCTCATAACAGCGTTAATCCTCGCAATGAGTTCCCGCATGTTAAACGGTTTTGTGATGTAATCATCGCAACCCGATTCTAATCCTTCAATCTTATCCATTTCAGCATGGCGAGCCGTTAGCATGATGACAGGTGTCTGAATATTTTCTTTCCGCATCATTTTAACGACATCAATTCCAGATACTTCTGGCAACATCCAGTCCAAAATAATGACGCCATGATCCTTGCGCCGAGCCTTTTCAAGACCCGTATTTCCGTCACTCGCAAAGCTTAAATCAAAATCTTCGTACTTAAGATTTTCCTTTAAAAGACTGATAATCTCTGGATCATCTTCTACAATCAAAACTCGTTTATTCATAGTTCACCCGCGTTTCTATTTTAATAGCGTAACTTTCTCCATGATGCTATTTTCGCCATTGGAAATCTTAACAAAATAAAGTCCTGAGCCAACTTTTGACCCAAAATTGTCATTTCCATTCCATCGAACGGAATGTGCACCTGGCGTTAAATCGCTACTGATTTCATTATAAATTTGCTGGCCTAAAGTATTGTAAACCTGGAATTGTACATGACTTAATTTGGCAATTTTAAAGCTGAAGGTAATGCTAGGGTTGAATGGGTTAGGAAATGCGGAAATCAGCTCGAATTCTTCTGGAATTTCTGCAATTGAGATATCACGAACAAGACCTTCTTTTCCAAGTGATTCTTGTGCTTTACGAATTTGGATGCCGTGACCCGAACCTAAATTTATTTTCGAAATGCCGTCACCCGTTTTATATGCAATAATTTTCGTAAGATCTTCAAACTTTGATGTCGAAATGGCATAACCAGGGATTTGACGTGCGGCTTGAAAATCCGTCGCATTGATTTCGATTTCGAATGCGCCAGAATTTCTGGGTATGTACCAGATTTCCCCGTTTTCAATAATGATTTCACCGCTTTCGTTGGCTTGATTCAAGGCACCGTTCAATCCGAGAAGAGAATTCACCATCATCACGACATCACCAACATTTAATAATGAGTCACCACTCATATCGGCTGCCCAATATTCGCATTCGCCAACATCTGATCCATTAAGGAGGTAGTTAATCGTGACAATCAAGTCTTGAACGTTTCGTTGCCCATCATGATTTACGTCGGAGCGAGCCCAACCAGGACATGGTACAATAGCGTCTGTCCGTGTTGTAAAACGTATGGCTGTCTCATCATCAAGGACATTGGCTGTCATTGGATAAGTATTATTGAATGTGTATTCGAGTCCCATTGTTGAAGTCTGGTCTTCGATACCGATTGTGGAATAATTACCATGGGAACTTGAAGAGGACGAGCCTGCATCAACATTATTAAAGGTTTTATATTGGACAATTATATCGCTATTCCCATCCGCATTATTGTAATAGAGTGGGTCAAGTAGTAATATCTGGAATGTCTCAATACTACTCCCAAAAGCATTAAGCATTCTGTCCCATTCGATTATATATTGGTTTCTAACTTGGTCATAGTAAGTATAAATACCTGATGTACTATTCATATATAAATCATCCCAAAAACCAGCAACCATCGCTGATGGCCCTAAAGGACCTGGGATTCTCCAATTACGAAAGTTTGCCACATCACTTTCACCAAAACCGATATATCCATTGGATCCAATTGAAATTTGAGTATAGGTTTCACCGTAGAATCCAACATTAAATGGAATCGTGACGGTTGCCATTTCTTCGTCATTATTCCCCGAATCAATAATGCCCGTATTAAGACCTGCTCCACCGAGAGATGGCGCAATTTCGTACCAAGTATATACGGGAGCGAGTGCATAGGCTAGATCATTATAATCATAGCACATATAGCCATAAGCATCAGGCCCTAATGGGTCAGTTGCGCTTGGTGTACCAATTGGGAGCATAAACTGAATAGCGTTTTCAAAACCACTGTCATCTGAAAAAAGAACCGACATTGGAAGTGATGTCCCAATCGTAAGCTGACCATCTAATTGGATGCTAAAAGGAGCATCAGAATTCGAAGCAAATTCATCGAGCCCCGCATCCGTAAATACTTTTGTACCTTCAAGAACAACAACATCATTCGATAAACTAGTGAGTGTCCCCGTCAAATTACTGGTTGCCACCAAGCCAAAGTTTTCAGCACTCAAACTTAATGTCGTAATTTCACCAGGATCGAAAGAAGGAATCGTTTCGGCATTTTCAAATATTCCGTCAATTTGAAGTGCTGGGCCTGAGATAGGAATCGCAATATAATCGGTCCATGAAAAATTATCTCCGCTATAAATCACTCGAAATTCCACATTAGAATTACCTGGATAATTAGCGGGAATAGTAATAGAGATGGGTGTCGTTGTTGCATCTGCTCCAATTGCAACTTGTCCAAGTACTTGGTTAACAGTAAATTCGATTTCACTGGAAAGTGAAACGATATCAACACTCAAATTTTCGGCAGTAGCAATACCCGAATTATTGAATGATAAACTTAGGTTTGCAGTCTCTGCTGGATTAAGAGCGCCATCACTGTTGCTTTCACCTGAAAGCGTCAAACCTGAGTAATCCATAGTAACATCCGTATTGATGACAGTTATAGTGTTTTGAACAGGGATATAATCATGTTTGCTAACCGTCACTGTAATGTCGGATAAGTCCATACTTGCTATCGGAATTGCGACTTCACCGTTCGCGTCGGTATATCCAGATTCAAATACAATATCTTCGCCTTGAAGCACCGTTACCCACGCATCAGCGATAGGAACGCTGAACATATTCAAAACAGAAACCAACAAATAATCAGCGGATTGGATAACAGTGTCTGCATGTTCAACACTTAAGTATTGGGGAACGCCTGTCCAAAGTTCGACACCAGGGTCGCCCATAAGGTTGTTCCAATGAGAGAATATTTTTACATAATTATGTTCGTCGTTTGGATAACTAAGGTTAAGGTTATACCAACCGCGAGCTAGAGCTGCACCGGCATAAACTAAATTTTCGTTAAAAATCCCGTGAAATATTCCGCCGGTTACGCAGTTATTATAAAGTGTATGGGTGCCTGTAGTTGCCGTTCCAACGGCGCCAATAGCGCCCTTGGGAACAGAAGGTGTTCCTACCGTTAAAAATCGCTCTGAGCGTGCATATTGTTCATTCTGAAAGCTACCTGTTCCACACGTAATAATACTGACGAAAGGAAGGTGAGAGCCGTTATTCAAAGCGTCTGTATTGGAATTTCCCCAACCACTCATCCCAAGCCATCCGCGATACGCCATATAGGAAACACCTGCGTTAATACCTGTTGATATTGTTGACGTAAAACCACCTGTATATGCTGTATAGTTTCCACTAAATCCATTATCTTGTAGAAGCTCGTCAACATAATGCATCGTTTCGACAGTCGATTGCCCTGAAGAATTAGGATCGCCAATTAATACTGCACGTGTAAACCATTGTGTGTTGATCATATCAGGCATTTTTTCGTAGTTCAATATTTTAGAAACAATATTGAGTAATTCCGTTGTTGTTTGAAACGTCAAGCGCCCCAGAAATGCATCAGCAATATTATCTTCCCCACTTAATTCTGTATAAGGATGGTCGCCTTCGCCACTATAATTTGACCATGATTCTGTCCACGTTGGCACTGAAAATGTATTATTAGTTGCATCACCAACGATACAAATAAACTCGGGTGGATTCACGCCATTGTCATAAGCCGTTTGTATATAATTTTTGATGGCACTTGTCGTGTTTGAGACAACGCCGCCTGTTGTTAATAATTGTATATCAAATCCTTTTTGATGTTTCCAGTCGATCACACTTTGAAGAATCCCCAATACACTCAAATTATTTCTGGCGACAAATAGATAAGACGGTCTTTGGAAGTTATCGCTGGCGATAACTTCATAATTTTCCACCGTAGCGCGATAGAAAGGTTCGAACATTTTTGATGTAGGATGATCAGCTTTTACTAAGTTTTGTTCATGTTGTACTTGAATTGATAAATCGGATGTAAAGCGCAATTCTTTTGTAACAGGATTATATTGAAAAGGAGAAATTTCAACCGGTATCATTGTTACATCTCTCATTGTTACGCGTGGATGCGCAATGGCTTGAGTGCGTGGATACCAATTATCGTCTGAATAAATAGCATTATCTTTAAAATAACCTTTTGCCATCTCTTGAGCTTCTATTTGCTCAGGAATAACGGGCGTAAGATTTATATCAGAAATAATCTGACTTTCAGTTGAATTTATATTTAACCAAATATTTCCCTCTTTCGGGACCGCAACCATGACGGTTGTTGTAGGCAATTCTGGCACCCCAAGTAAACGAATGCTGCCATTTAAATTGGAAACGATTCTATCGAATTCGCCTTGTTCTAATTGTATTTTACCTAAGCTAAATTCAACTGAATTTAAATTAATTTCTGTTCCAGATGTTGACATTTCAATCACATTTACGTTCGATTCTGCAGCGAAAAGACCCAGTGATAAAATCAGTGTGAGGATTAAAATTTTTATTTGATGGAAGATCATATACTCTCCTTTGAGTTCTTTGATTGTGCAGCAATATAGTCGAGACTCTAAGTCCCTGAAATGCCATCTATTTAACAATTTCATAAATATATGAGAAATTGAATCTTTTTTTGGGTATGTGGATTGCGTTTATGGCGTAACAATAATTGAGAAAAAAGAAAGCCCCTATCCAAAATAGAGGCTTTCTATAATTGATGTGAAATGGTTAAATCTATTTCAAGAATGTAATTTTCTGCATCTGATGTTCACCTGAGATTTCGAGCGTAATAAGATAGATCCCGCTTGCAAAATCAAAATGATTGAGATGGATTTCTCGTTGTCCTGGCAATAAAGATATATTGGAGAGCTCATGAACGACTTGACCCTTTAGATTATAAATTTTGAGTTCCCCTATGCCTCCCTCATAAATATGAATCGGTAAAACAACGCTACGATTAAATGGATTCGGATAAGCAGAGCCTAAGGTAAAAGTACCAGAAGTTCCAATCTTTTCATCAATACTCGTTTGATAATTTTCTGGCTCATCCGTTGTAAAACGGATGGCTAAACCAGCTTGCAAAGGTGTCGCTCCAGGCGCATAGTGACGATTATGAACATATTGCACGCCATCATTCTGATCCGGTGATTCGATGCCAACTGTCGTATAATTGTTCGTCGCATCAACATCTTCTACAGCTGCGTATTGAAATTCAATAATGCCTGTTCCATCCTGAGCAACAACATAATTAGGGTCGTAGAGTAATATTTGAAATGTTTCGATGGACGTATTGTCTCCAAAGCCATTGGGAACATTATAATATTCGATAATAAGCGCATGTTTCGTCTCGTCATACATCGTATAGATATCTATTTGTCCACCCTCAGGATAGTCTAAATCGTCCCAAAAAGGAGCAATCATCGCATCAGGTCCAAGCGGGCCAGGTATGGACCAGTTTCGAAAAAAATCAATATTGTATTCACCAAACGCGACCCAGCCGTTCGAACAAATAGTGAGACGATTATCCATATCGCCGAAATAATTGAAATCAAAAGGTAAATCAAAAAAGATATGGTCATCATCCGATAAAATATGGTGTGTAGCAGAAGAATTTTCAGCCAATTCAATCCAATCATATACAGGCGCTAGACCAGGGTAAGCGATATCAAAATTATCATAAGCCCAATAACCATAATCACAAGGAGGCGTTGGGTCACTTGTCTCAATAGAGCCAATGAGCAGCGTCTGTCTCACAATAAAACATGGATTTGTTGAACCCGCGACAAAGACATCAATTTCAACGGGAAGCGTACTTCCGCTGGAAACATTTCCCAAACTCCCGCTAAAGACATCATCCGTAAAAGTAAAAGCCTCATTGATGAGTGTTGCTGACGCCGTGTTATCCGAAAAAGTCGCGTAATCAGCGAGTCCACGGATTTCAAAATTGAAAACGGTATTACTCAAATATCCCGAAATAAGTCCGTCCAAATTGAGGGAAAAGTTTGCGTTTGGCAAAAGCCCCATTGCATCAGCTAAAACACTCATGCTTGATTGGACAATTGAAAGCGGCACACCATATTCAAGCGTTTCGCCATTTATCGTAATATCTAAAAGGAGTTCTCTGTCCTCCCAGGAAATATTGGGCATAGAAAGTTCTGGACCCGATATGGGGACACCATTATTACTTACAGCATTCACTAGAAAAGATTGTGAATAATCCTCACCGCTCGTGATTGTAACATCAAAATTAACCGTCGTATTCGATACGTTTTTAAATTGAGGCGTCCATGTCCCTTGCCCTGCTACCATTTGGTTGGCAAGTCCTGCGAATTGAAATCCAGAACCTGTAGCGAGTACGATGTCAAAGCTTTGAGGTAAGAAACCTTGTGCATTCAATGTAATGCTTAGATTTGTATTGGATGTCTCACCAAAGGGTTTCCCATCAAATCGATAGATACGAATGTCACTATTTTCCCAGCGACCCGATCCAACAAGCAGGCCGTCTTGAATAAGACTAAATACACCTTTAGGTATCGCCGAAACTTGTAAACGAATGAGTCCATCGTCTTTCGAAGGCGCGCCAAAATCGCTCAATGTCACAGGCATAATATCAGGTGTTTTGAGCCAAACGGGCAAACTTGGATCACCAATAATATTGTAGGTATGGAAATAAAATTCGGCCATTTCGCCAGGGTCGAGCTCGTCTGTATATTCGCTCATAAAAGATATTTTGGATGCCAATAGCGCGGGACCGAGCTCACTAGCACGACCTTCTAATAATTCGTCCCACATACCAGAATTAAGGGCATTATTATATTTTGTTCGCGTATGTAAATCAGAAGGTGCAATCACCGCAACAGCGCCAGATGGAATCGAAAGTGTACCTGATGTCAATAATGCTTCGCAAAAAGCAGGGTCAACAGGACTATCGAATTTTCCTGTCCCGCATACAAAGCTGAAAACGATAGGAAGCATCGTTCCATTTGTGAGTTGACCTTCGTCGAAATCAGAGATATGAAATTGAGGATAATGCCATCCGTGAGAGTCACCCCAACCTCGATAATTAGCAATACCGACGCCATTATTGAAAGCAGCTTGAATTTGATTGGGTGAGACAATTGGCGGAAAAAAGACAGTATCGATTTGTGAATACCCGAAATTATTAAGACGGTCTCTCAACCAACGGGATGTCCAAACCGGCGTTAAAATAGTTCCTGTATCTGCATAATTCCCCGCGACAATGACCGTTCTATCTAAATAACCCGAGGTCGTATTGGGGTTTTCAGAATAAATCAATGTTTTGTTGATGACGCGTGCGAGCTCATTTTGAGTATCGACAGGCCAGCGACCAATAATGGCCTCTGGGAAATAATCATCACCTTCGATTAAAACATAAGGCAAATCACTGACATCATTTTCGGGACCGTAGGTAAAAGACGGTAAGGCAAATGCGCCTGTGACATCACCAATAAGTAATACATATTCCAAAGGATTATTGGTATAATAATCAGCAATATAGTTTTTAATGGATGTCGATGACTGTCCTGTTTGCGTTAATGATGCCATCGTTACGACAAACCCTTGACGCTCCTTTGCCTGTTTAAATAGACCAAGATAGGGGCTTGCGATGACGGCATCGGTACCGACAATTAAATAGTGTCCGCGCTGAAAACTATTCCAATGATAATTTTGATTAATTTCAGGATAATGGGCGCTTATGGCTTCCAGCCCCAATGGACCTTGCTTCGCCATCACAATAGTAACGAGACTTAAAATGATGATACTAATTTTTAGAGTGCCTTTCACTCAATAACCTCTTTCTTATTTATAGAAAAATACTTTCTGTTGATTCGTAAAACTTTCACCTTTTACCTGTACGATATAGACACCTGTGCTCACTGAATTTCCCGATTGATCCAATCCATTCCATTGCCAATAATGTTGACCTTTAGGCGCAATGAACTGGTGCGTATAAATTTGCTGACCTACAATATTATAGACTGCAATGTGTAACATTTCTTGATCTGGCAATGCGTAGTGAACGCGTGTAAAATTCCTTGCAGGATTTGGATTAATACCCGAAAGGTGGCCTCTAATAATTTTCTCAGATTGCCTTGCTTCTTTTTGGTCATCAATTGAAACATAAGCTTGATTACTCGAATAAACTTCAAGGGAATTGATATGCCATCCGCGATAGCCAACTTTTTCGTCGCATTTAAATTGTAAGAAAAGCTGAATAGCAGAAGGAAGACTATCCGTGATAACAATCCAATCATCATGGAAATCGAAATCATGCCCATCATATTTTTTTTCAGCAACGATTCCGCCGACTAAGGATTTTACGACGACATAAATGCTATCATCGGCCCATTCCATTTCGTACTTATGATTAATTTTTATGGCGACTTGCTCGGCGTCTACAGGTAAATTGATTGCAGGAGAGTAAATGAAATCATCTCTAACTTCATCACTATAAAAAAGAGTCGATTGTGTCTTTAAAATACTCCACTCAACCAGCCAATCACCACCAAGACTTGTCCAATTTGACAAATCATTAAATGGCTCTAAAAACAATGATAATGCAGGATTGAGTTGCATATTTAATGTTTGAACATAGCCTGGCGTCCCTGTCAGTACATGTGTTTGAGGGAAATAGCCATCGGCAAAAATGCTCACCTTTGCTTTATCTGTTCGTCGATTAAAAGCATAATTGCCCGGTGTCAAAGTCAATGAATCCAACCCTTCATCATCATCCCACACCACAAGATAAGATTGGCTATCGTCGCTGAGTGTCAGGGCAAATTCATGTATTGGATAGGGTACAAGTGCCATATCGACAGGCGTTATATAATTATCAGAAACAGGAATTTGAGACAAAGAATCGGCCATATATCCAGGAGCATCAACAATGACACGATACGCGCCTGGAATAAGAATGCGTCGATAACGACCAAAAATATCGGTCGTGCGAGGTTTCATCATACCGCCTTCTTGCGGAATATAAGTGCCATCGAGTTGTAATTTTTCTATCTGAACCGTTGCACCTTGCAACTCAACATTGTCGGATGCATCCGTAATAATACCCGTTATCTGCGCCTTACTCACGCCAGGATATCCCATTGCTCGGTCAATGATAAATGTACAAGCGACTAAATTTCGTGTCACTGTATCTTCAATAATAAGGGAATCAGGCTGTAAATTGTGGGTTCCAACCTCGATTAAAAATTGAATGCTCCCCGTCTGACTATAAAACCAATCAGGCGCTTTGCCACGTAAAGTATTGCCTGCCGCTAAATGATAATGTCCATCTCCCGCTTCATTGATGATTAATTCAGAAACTCTAGCTGCTAATTGATAGATATGTTCATAATCGGGACTTTTTTTAATATTGCCCCAATTCCACGGATAATAGACAATTTCAGGTGTTCCGCTTCGAGCCGAGTGATAAGAAACAGAAAAAACAAAATTTTTCGATAAAGCCAAGTCGCGGATGGCTTGTGTCTCGGTTTCGGAAAATGCTTCAAAGCCTCGGAAATAATCATAATCCCCGACTAAATAGCCATCACCATGAAGCCAATTAAAATCATAATTACGATTTAGATCAATGCCATCTTCATCATAGCCAATTCCGTCCCAATAATCGAAGGTTCCATTGCCGTTCGCGTCTGTAAAATTCTTTCGATACGTAACATCCAGTCCGTCATGGACAACGGTTAGACCTTCCGGGTTATACGTCGGAACGATGTAAATCTCTGTATTTGCAAGCCACGCAGTAACACGCGTATTCCCATTTGAATACCCCGTCAACACTTTATTTAATAGGCCGAGAGTGATTTCTACACCCAACACTTCTTCGGCGTGACACTGACCCAAAAATAAAACTGCAGGCTCGTCTTCTGCAACGTCAGGATTATTCGATAATTTTATGGCGCGAATGGGTAAATGATCGTTCGTTGATTGACCGATTTCAAAAATGCGCAAAATGGACGAGTAGCTTGAATCAGCCGCCAAAGAATCGAGTAAATAATTAATTTCCTCTAAAGTGTGAAATCGTTCATCGAGAGCACTTTCCACCATAATGGATGTTGATGCAGAAGCCGTGGAAGAACTTGGCTCATTTGCATGCAAAGCAAGGCTAATACTCGAAAATAATAGAATCAATACAAAACGGCGTCTCAAGAACATTACTAAATTCTCTTATTTAATATACGTTATTTTTTGAGAATGAGAAAACACATCGCCAGAAATTTTGGCAAAATAGATTCCACTATTCGCAATTTCACCCGCGTTGTTCAATCCATTCCAATTTAATGTGTGATAGCCACCCGTTACATTAATCGTCTCAGAAAATACGTTCCGACCTGTTATGTCAACGATTTCAAGTTGAATTTTTTGAGCCTGATCAACGGCTACGGTAATAGAAACTCGTCCATTGAAAGGATTCGGATAAGCAGGTTCAACAATAAATGTTTCGGGACGTTTTGTCTGGTCTTCGACTCCAACGATAGTCGGATCAAAATAGGCTTGTGCATATAAATTTGTTAACTCACTTTTCCCAGAAGCTCTGCGATCCTCCCAGAAAATCAAATATTTTGGTGCATTAACATCGTTGTCGGCAAAAGGTATAATCTTAGAATTTGTTTGATTAAGAATCGTCGCACCAACGGGGATACCATTGGGTGTATTCGCCATTTCGCCTTCTTTGCTATCATAAAAATACACATCTGAATGAATCCCAGCACGAGAGTCCGTCCAACTTATAATATACCTGTCTTGACTAATGACTTGAATACTTGGATCTGTTTCGTTACTCGTCAGATTCGTCAAATGTTCAGCGGGTATTTCAGAATTTACATCTCGTGTCCAAATATCATATTGAAGACTATTTTCAAAACTCGCCCATGCTACCATAACACGACCTGAATTGTCGAGAGCGCGGCTCATACTCAATTGTACTTGGTCAAAGGATTCTGTCGCTACAGGAATGTCATCAATCACAACACCGTCCGAATTATATTGGCTCGCATAAATATCAACACCTTGAAGAATATTTCTCAAGTCTTCCCAAGCCACCCAAAGTTCATCAGAAGTGGCATCGTAGCACGACACTGAATTACTTTGTTTGTATTCTTCATCCGCCAATGGATCTGTCCAAATGACATCGCCCGTTTGTGAGTCTATTTTTGATACATAAAGCGTTGATCCGTCAAGGGTTAAAGTATTCCAAACCACTAATAAATTTCCGTCTGCTGCAACATAAGCATCTCGTACATATTTATCACCAAAGAAAGATTCAAATAAGGGTTCACCACCACCTATCCATTGCCCATTACCGTTTGCATCAAATTTTTGAACGAAGACATCATAATAAATAGGTAATGTTTGGTAACGATATTCAGTCCAAAAATAATACGTGTAATTCGATTCATCTTCAACGAGGATAGGGTTAATTTGAGATAAAAATCCACTGGAGTAAACGCGGATTCCATTCGCATTCCAAAGTGGATCCAAATTAGCGTCGACTTTGCTCGCGTATAAAAGTTCAACACCTTCTAGCGTGTTCATAAATCCAATATTGAGGCCGTTATTTCCAGAAAGACTCACATAAGGTTGTTGAGACTCTTCATTTGTACTCAACGATTTCCCATTTGTCGCAAAAGACGTAACCCCGTTTTTATCAATAGTTTGTCCTAAAGTAATTGTGCCTTGAGCGGCGCGGCGTGTGTCCGCCCATGCAAAAACAATTTCATCATTTTGCCAAGGGAAGGCCTGAATATCAACAGCATCGCCATCAATACCTTCAAAAAACTCACGTCCATTTTCTTCCCACAAAACGCCTGAATTGTCATTGATCATTTGTACATTCAAGCTCACACTTCCGCCATCTGCACTAGCCCATACAACCATAGCATGACCATCTTTGCTATTACGCACTAAGGGTTTTTCCTGATAATTCAAATTATTGCTTAAGGGCAAACCGTTCGCGGGAAACCCAAATGTATTGTCTTGCTTTAAATGTTGGAAATAGACATCTGACAATGGAAATCCACCGTTTCTTTCGTCACTCCAAACAATATAGATACCACCCACGCCGTCGTTTGTAAGACGCGGTGCAATTTGTTTTAAATCCATTTGAACGACTGCAATACCATTTTCAGCAAATATAGGCATTCCTGAATAGTCAAATTTTTGCATATAGATGTCGTAGTTATTTCCTGGATTACGAGAATCCTCCCAAATAACAAATACATTGGATTCACCATCGGTTTTAATACGAGCATGGGTTTGTTCAGATACCATATCCGTCACAGGAATTCCATTTTCGGCCCAAACTGCATCACCATTGCCATCAAGCATTTGCGCATAGATGTCACCTACATTATGAATTCGCTCGTCAGACCATGAAACCACAACGGTGTCACCATTTGCGGGAGCTACTTTTGGATATTCCTGCAAAGCCGAAGCAGAGCAAATCATTTTCCCGTTTGGTGTCCAAAGGGGATTCATATTGGTGTCAAAACGCTGTCCATAAATATTTTGATTGTCCGTATCACGGCCATCTTCCCAAACAACAACGACATCATTTCCACTTGTTTCAATACTGTGGCCGGCTTGCGTGCCAGTGGCATTTGCAACAGGGAAACCATTTGTATTTGGATCGGCTAAAGGGCCAGACGTTGATAGAACGGTTCCGTAAATATCGCCCTGATCCGACAAATAATTATCGTTCCAGATGACAAAAGCGTAACCTTCCGCTCCTCTCGCCATATTCACAACTTGTTGGGCGCCATCATTTACAGCCAAAGCGACACCATTAATATTCCATTGAATTTCGCCTGCTGCATTAACATACTGGCCATAGACATCACCTGCAGGATCATCGCGATAATCAATCCATGCGACAAAAGCACCACCCAATCCATCGCTTACTAAAACGGGGTCTTCTTGACGTCCAAATACAGGTGTCAATTGTAGCCCTGACTCTCCCCATAATGCATTTCCTAAAGTATCAACTTTTTGCATATAGACATCTCTATCGCCTGTACGTGCATCGGACCAAACGAAAATAACCTCACCATCGATGCCAACATCACCCGCTCTTTGCCACTCAATATGGACACCTTGCCGAATCGCAATGCCGTTTTCTTCCCATTGAAATGTTTCATTAGCAAATAGAGTGAGGGCAAAAAGTGCAAAAATGAGTTTGATGATGTTACGCATAATTGAATCCTTTAAAAATATATTCTAATTTTTTGTTTGATTTTGTTGGATGTTCTTTTCGACTGTCATTGTCTATTTCCTTCTCTGTATCTGCTTTTCAGCATCTACCTCTCTAATTGATTAAGAGGATAAACAGAGCATGCGTTTTGGCAACCGAATTAATGTAACATATTGATAAAAAAGTGTTTTTTCAGAGAGTCGTCAATCGATTTAGAAACGCTTATACAATAGGGCTAAAATTTTAATTGTTTTAAGTTTTATACCGAAATTGAAACATGTTAATGATTGCTTAATCCGATAACGAAATCAAAGCCGCCGCACCCACAATAGGGGCTGAATCACCAAGGATTGATTGCACAATCTTAAATGATTTCTTTTGGGCTTCCCATTGTCTCGGCAACAATACGTCCCAAAGTGCTGGCTCCATAAATTTCATACCTGCAGCAAGGGATCCGCCCACAACCACAATAGAGGGATCAAGTAATTTTTGGATAAAAATAAGCGCGGTTCCTAATGCCTTTCCCACTTCGGACCAAGCCGATAAAGCGAGTTCATCGCCTGCGGATGCAAGTTCGTAAATTTCAGGACCCGTGGCTTTTTTTCCGCTAAAATGCGTATAACATCGCTCCAACCCTCGCCCACTCAAGAAATCTTCGAATTCATACTCACCGTATGGCGCATTTCCAAATTCCGTGGCAGTTCCAGTTGATCCGTCTAGAATTTGACCATCCCAAATAAATGCGTTCCCAAATCCTGTCCCTAACGTGATGCCATAAACGAATCGATGACCTTTTGCAGCGCCATAATTTGCCTCACCTAATGCAAATACATTTGCATCATTATTGAGTTTAATAGGGCAATTAAATTGCTTCTCAAAATGCTCTACAAGTGGGTAATGTTGCAGGATTGTCAAATTAGGTGTATCAAGAACACGGCGACGCTCTGCATCCAGAGGACCCGGTGATCCAATTCCAATTCCAACAAGTTCTTCATTTGGCAAAAGGATGTCATGAATCATCTGTATAATGTCATCAATCAACATTTCGCCCTTACTATATTTTGTAACGTCTAGCTTTGGACTCAATCGTAAAACGTTTCCGTCCGACTCAACAACACCTACTCGAACTTTTGTTCCGCCAATGTCAATCCCAATCCGTACAAGCATCATCTTGAATTATTCCTTCAACTCAATGATTATCTGTAATATGAGCTTTGATTTCTTTGAATCTGAAATACTTAATTTATCCATTTCGTCCATTCCGTGAAATAAACTTCACCTCGTGCCGTGCTGTGCACAAGCTCCATTTCGCCATATCCCGAACGACTCAAAAAAATAAATTCAACGCCACCTTGCATATTATGGTAGTACCAAACTTCCCAAGGTTTCTCGGCGAGTCCAAAATCGTGAGATTCAATTTCATCAGGCGGGCCATATTGCCTTAAAACACGTCCGCGATCGGTTTGCCAACCTTCCTTTTTAAATCCAGCATATTGTTTTGCCATATCAATTCGCCTAAAAAACGCCTTCTTAAAACTCCCTGATTCTTGGGGATAGAGTATTTCCAGATTATTCCATGTTTCATTTATCAACTCTTGCTGTAGCGCTTTGTCTGCCACAATGATGGCTTTATACTTTTGCGGATCGATAAAGACTCTGAGCATTTCAATAAGCACCGAATTATCAATGGCTAATTGAACAGGATCGAAATCAATAATCCGACTATTTTCTTTTTCTTTCCCTACGCTATGGGTATAAAATTCCTTCGATTGTGATGCACTTTTCCCGTCCTTTTGAGACTTTATCATGACATCCAAAGAATATTTCCCTGATTCAACGCCTATGAGATTTGTGCGCCCCATTTCTATTGTGGATGTAGCGGGGATTGTTTTCACCGAAGACGTAACGACATCAACAATTTTTTGTTCTCTGTCCTTTAATAATATTTCAAAAAGGTAATCTTCATTTTTATTCAAGTTATATATTTCAAAAAAGTAGTATAGGTTCGGCAATGCTGCATCAAATAAAAGCTCGGCATTGGGGATAAAATCGTTGCCGTATTTACTAAATTCATTCTCCTGCTTTGTCTCAATAATATTTGATGCAATTTGAATATCCGACACGTTGAGATCTTTTTCAGAAAAGAGTTGAAGCGAAATATCTTTATTAATTTGTTGACGTACTTCTCCCTTCATATCAAAGACATCAATACGAAGAATATAGTCGCCTGGGAAAACGGAAAATGAAGCTATCTCAGGAATAAATGCTTTTTGACGACTGTCTCTTATAGAACCTACTTTGAAATTCCGTTGCCACCGTTCAGGGCCATATTGCACAAGACTATCCTGAATGAGAGCAACTTGATAAATGACGTCGGCGTCTAAACCTTTATCATTGGCAATAAATGTTAGATTTTGCCTCGGTACCGATAAATAAACCTCTAAAAATACGCCACCTCTTGCGGTAAATCGCGCGAAGTCAACGGATACACCTAAATCTTTATATTCAAAATGAGTCGTTTGAGCGAGTGCAAATGATTGAAAAAGAATGATTAGAAATATTTTAAAATAACCCCTTCTAGTCATGAACATGTCCCCTCTTTTAATTAAACTGCACTGAAACTAGCTTCGAAATACCTTCTTCTTCCATCGTGACACCATACAGATATTTAGCTGATTCCATCGTCATTTTATTGTGTGTGATGACAATAAACTGAGTATGCCCTGAAAAACTTTCGAGCATTTGCGTAAATTTTTTGATATTTCGATCATCCAATGGTGCATCAATTTCATCCAACACACAATAAGGCGATGGCTTAACTTGATAAATCGCAAATAATAGAGCGATAGCTGTTAGGGCTTTCTCACCGGCTGAAAGCATCTTGAGGTGCTGCGTTTTCTTGCCTTTGGGTGTTGCTTGGATAATAATATCACTTTCAAGAGGATGATCCGGATCTTCTAGAGAAATAGTCGCGAGTCCTCCGTCAAATAACATTTGAAAAGTGCCTGTAAAGTGTTCTTGAATTTGAGCAAATGTCTCTTTAAACTGCTTCCGAGCCATGCGATCCAATTTGGAGATAGTCTCTGTCAAACTCGATTTTGCCTCAATTAAATCAGCATATTGTTCATTTAGAAAATTGAGTCGAGCAAATTCGACATCATATTCATCTTGAACCGCCAAATTAACGGGACCTAAATTTTCTATAAATCGCTGACTTCGTAAAATTTCTTTTTGGATATCTTCAAAATTCGGTAAATCATCTTTATTTAAAATTTCTGGAACGATTTGCAGGTTGTATTTTTCTTCAATTCGACCTTGAATGTGTTTCTGCGTAGCTTTTAATTCCGCCAAAGCGACTTCTAAGTCTTTAATTTTTTCAGCGACTGTTTCACGTTTGTGTCGCTCATCCTGAAGCTTCATTTCGAGATTTGTAACTGTTGCTCTACGTGTCGCGAGTCGCTCTTCAATTGATTTTAAGCTGTCGCGTTCTTTCCTTAATATTGATTTTAGCGTCGCTATCTTCGTCTCAGATTCAAAGCGAATAGCCGTATTTTCTTTCAGTGTTAATTCACAAGAGTGTCGCTCTAACTTGAGCATTTCTTCTCGTTTTTGACTTTCAGCTTCCGTTTCAGTGATACTCGTTAAACGTAATTTCAAATTCTTCTCTTCATTCTGTAAATGAACGACCTCAAGTTGTGCTTGCTGTACATTTTCTCCTGCCCGATCTCTATCGCTTAAATGTTTTGCCAATGACGTTTCCATCGCTTCTATTTCAGCACTTATTGCACTTTTCTTGCTTTTTAGTTTTTCAATTTCGGGTAGATACGCCTCTGCTTTTTTCATCCCTTCAGCGATTGATGTCTCGAGTTGAGTTTTTTCATTTTCGAGAGATTTTTTATCTGCTTCACTCGCCGAGACACCAAATTGGGCACGAGACGTCTTACGATCAAATTCTTGTAATACTTGTCTTTGATTGTTTCTGGCCGTCCTCGTCTGGCGATAATCTTTATCTGCTTGACCGACTTGAAGATGGAATTTTTGGACATCATCGGTCAATTTTTCAATCGTTTCAGATAAGGTCGTAAACCGTTTCCTTAAATTTTCTAAACGATGCTTTCGCCCCACAATCGTATCTTTTGAGCCAACACCAGAGCCACCTTTTAAAGTACCATTAAAATTAAAGACCGTTCCATCTAATCGAACAACACGGCCTTTTGAATATTTCCAATCAGGTTCAAACTCATTGTCTGCTAGAAGCAAATCGTTGAAAAATAATGCAACTAATTTTTCATGTTCGGGTTTTGCTTTGATAAAATTTTTCGCAGCTCCTAAGATATGTTTATTGTCCAAAAGTTCTTTGTCCAAGGTGACTTTAGAGAGATTCAATTCTTTAAGAGGTAAAAATGTTGCGACACCTTTTTTGCCTTGATTGAGCCATCCAATAGCATTTTCTGCAGACTTTCTGTCCGTTGTTACAATGACCTCTGCCAAGGTGCCTAAGCTGGCTTGCAAGGCATGTTCATATTTTTCATCGACAACAATCAAGTCAGCAACGGTTCCCAAAATACCAGTAAGATTTTTGCTATTATGAACGATGGCGCGAACGCCGGAAGAATAACCCTCGCCACTGGCAATCAGTTCTTCGTAAAATGCGAGCTGGTTTTCAATGCTTACACGCTCGCCTCGCTTCGCTGCCAAATTTTCTCGCGTTTCATTCAAGTTGGTTTGAAGTTGCTTAAAACTATTCTCTTGATCCGTTGCTTTTGTTTCTAAATCCACCAAAATCTTTTTAGACTTATCATAATCAAACGAGGCAAGTTTTAGCTCTTCTTGATAGCCTTTTGATTTAGCTAAAACGGCTAAAAGTTTTTCGTCAATGCGTTTAATTTGATTCCTAAGCTGAACCAAAAGGTCATCTTGACGAACTTTTTTGCTCTTTAAATCGGCTATATCTGTAATCAATTCAAGATTTTTACCAGTTCTAGTTTCAAATTCTTTTTTGGATGCATTATAACGATCCGAAGCCAATCCATGCAGCTTTTTTACGGATTCTAATTGACTTAATTTCCCAGAAAGTTGCGGATCTAAATGTGCCATGTCGTTCTGGATTTTTTGTTTAACAGCATAGACGGTGTTACGCTTCTCTTCAAGCGTTTCTTCTTCTACACCGATGCGATCGAGGGACGATGTTGAATTGGAAATTTTTTCATCCGCGAGTAAAAGCGAACGTTCTGCCTCTTGAGTCTCTCCATTTAACTGTCCCACAACGTGACGCTGATCATTTAAATCCTGCTCTAAAGAGTTGAGCTCGCCACGATAATCTGCAAGTAATTTTTCCACATGATCCACTTCCGAACCGCTAGAACCGAAACCCTGGCTTAAATCCTTCCATTGATTTTCCATCGGCGATATGTCTTGAAATAGCTTCGATAGTTCCATTTTAGCTAACAGAATTTCGTTTTCCTTGAGCTGACTTTGAACGCTTTCATAACGTTTATATTTTGAAAGTTGGCGTTTTAAGTTGCCGACATTTTTTTCAACTTCTATTTTGATATCTTGCACGCGATTTAAATCAATTTCCGTCGTTTCAAGGCGTCTCAGAGAAAGACGTCTTTGCTTTTTATATTTATTAATCCCTGCAGATTCCTCAAATAATTGACGCCTATCTTCTTTACTGTCGGACAAAATCGATTCGACCATTTTGAGTTCGATAACAGAATAAGCATCCGAACCCATGCCCGTATCGACAAATAATTCTGTAATATCTTTTAAACGGCATTGATTTTTATTTAAATAGTACTCGCTCGTTCCATCACGAAAAAGCCGACGCGTGACAAGGACATCTGTATATTCCACAGGCAAAAGCCCGCGATTATTATGTATCGAAAGTGACACCTCTGCATAGTTGAGCGCTTTTCGCTTACCACTTCCTGAAAAAATAACGTCATTCATGGTTTGACCTCGAAGAACAGACGATTTTTGTTCACCAATCACCCAGCGCATGGCATCAACGATATTGGTTTTTCCGCATCCATTGGGACCGACAATGCATGTTAATCCTTGAGAAAATTTGATTTTTGTTGGTAAAGCAAAGGATTTAAATCCTTTGATTTCGAGGTCGGATATATACATCTACTTCACTTTCTGCTTCTTATTTTCGAAATATTTTTCACAATCAATGATCGATATTTAGCCTGGAGGCCATGTCATTCTGCGTCCACCAAGGACGTGTAAATGAATATGAAAAACGGTTTGACCCGCATTTTCCCCACTGTTAAAAATAAAACGAAAACCGTCGCCAATTTTCTCTCGCTTGGCTAAATCAGCGCCAATTCGCATTACCTTTCCCATCAGTGCATCATGCTCTTCTTTAGCTTCTCCGGGGCTATCGAGGTGTAATTTCGGAATGACCAATATGTGTTTGGGTGCCTGTGGACGAATGTCATAAAAGGCTAAAACATCTTCATCTTCATAAATTTTATCTGCAGGAAATTCGCCAGAAGCGATTTTGCAAAAAATACAATCTTTTTTCATAGTTTCGGTTTCCTTTTTAAAAATGATAAATCCATTGAGAAACAACGCCGGTGGCAACAACTGCTGCGGTCTCCGCTCTTAATCGTCGTGTACCCAAATGAACGAATTTAAACTTTTTCTCTTTTGCCATTTGAATCTCATGATCCGTCCAATCTCCTTCAGGCCCGATCCAAACCGTAGTCGTTTTCGGAGCTTCTTTGGAGAGTGCCTCCCAAATAGGCACAGAGTCTTGGTGAGCGACACAAAAAAGATTCAGATAATCGTCTTTATTGCATTCACTTATCACTTTTTGATAAGGTAGTATCGGGTCAATTTGGGCTAAAACACTCCCTCTAGATTGTTTTAAAGTGGATTGGGCAATTTTTTCAAGCCGTTCAATTTTAAGACCCGTCTTTATTGTATTCCCTGTTTTTAGCGGTAAAACTCGAACCACACCTAATTCAATGGATTTTTCGATCGCATCCTCAAAGTGGCTTCCTTTTAAATTCGCCATGGCGAGATTCAATTTATAGGGCAATTCGTTGACATTTTCATGGATGGCTTCAACTTTCAAAATTACGTCTTGAGACGAAATTGACTCTATGACGACATTCGCCGTTAAAGATTGACCGTTTGTCGCCCAAAGTGTATCCCCCACTGCAAAACGTCGTACCTTAATCAAATGGTGAAATTCTTTGCCTGAAATTTCAATTACCTTCGATTCGGAAGTGAGATTATCTGAGAAAATGCGTTCGTCTTTAATTTTCAAAATTGAAATTCCAATCCAAATTGCATAAAAAGTCCTTTATAGTCATTTCGATAATCGATAATACTATCAAATTTTACTTGATCATAACCCAATCGAATTCTATAAACTCGGACTGCAGAACTTTTTATATTGGCTTGGATACCGCCTCGGCTATAAAATGATTGAACCGTTTCAACGGCTTTCCATCGCTCAATAAACCCTATATGCTCTTGCGTATTCAGGCTCCATACAGGCCCGCCGCCCAAAAAGAAGCCGAGATTGAAACTTTCATGCATTGAATTCGCCCAAGGGAAAATCGCAATGTCGCTGACGCATTTTGCAAAGCTTAAATTTTGTGTATTCAAAAGTACATATTGGTCTGTATAATAATTATAGGAATATATTCCTGTTCCATCCTGAACAAGTGTCCAAGATCCTTCTAAATCAAAAATTAATTTGGGCGATAGTTTAGATTGTAAAAAAACACTGACACCACCTCCATAATTTTCTAATTCGCCTGAAACACCCCAATTATAATAAGTATTATTCGCAATAATCGATGAAGAAACCATCATTAAAATAAATATTTTTCTAAATGTCAACACCGTACTTATTTGCGAAACTTGGTTATCGTGAGTTCATGGTAATTGTCAGAACTATAAAAGTTAACTTTATCCATTAAGTTTTTAATAATATGCAAACCGCGACCATTTTGCTTCATAATATTTTCGGGTAAAGTCGGATCTGATAATAATTCGGGATTAAACCCGATGCCTTTGTCACGAATAGAGATGTTGATGAGTTTTTCAGTGATTTCGATATTCAAACAAACTTCTAGCTCACAATTGCATTTATTCCCGTGGTTTATAGCATTTGTCACACCTTCTTGAATGGCGAGCATGATATCATCGACTTCTTCAGCTTGAATCCCAGGTAACATCAATGATTTCTCCATGAAGGATCTAACTTTTTCGAGTTCTTCCACTTTCGAAGAGACTTTTAAGCTAAAGAGATAAGGATATTCATTTTGGACATTTTCCATCGTTTATATTAATCCGAGACCCTAAATCTAACAAGCCTTTAGAGAGGGCTAACAAATTCAGAATTCACCTTCAATTTATTGACCCTAATGTCAGGGAAAGAAATATCCCACTCTAATTTTTTTAAAACAAAGTAAAATATCCTTGAGTTTTGACGTATTTTGCATAGTGTCAGCTATGTTTCAATTAATGAACACATTTAAGGAAATATTTTGAAAATAATAATTTACACAGACGGTGCATGTTCAGGGAATCAACACAAAACGAATAAGGGCGGCTGGGGTGCCTTGCTTATGCAAGGTGATTATCATAAGGAAATATTTGGCGGCGAAATCAATACGACGAATCAACGCATGGAAATTATGGCCTGCATTCAAGCCATGAACACATTGAAAAATGATAATTTTCCAATCGAAATATATTCAGATAGTGCTTATGTGGTGAATTGCATTAATCAAAAATGGTATGCGAACTGGGAACGTAATGGCTGGAAAAATGCCAAAAAGCAAGCCGTTGAAAATAAAGATTTGTGGGAAGCGTTGCTCCAGCAAACACGAAAATACAATGTCACTTTTTATAAAGTAAAGGGGCATTCAGGCGATGTCTATAATGAGAAAGCCGACGCACTAGCGCAAAGAGGCATTGACTCGTTAAAATAATAATTTCAAATTACTTGTTAAACAAAAGAGCCTCCAAATCGGAGGCTCTTTTGTTTTATTTTAGCTATATTTCTAATTCCCGCTAAACGAGATTTTGTCAAAAAGTAAAGCAGGTGACCTGAAAGAGCTGTGTATCCATGGATCATTTCCAACTTCAATAAGATTCATCAATAAATCTTTCAAATTTCCAGAAATATTCATTTCACCGACAGCCTTTGTGCGTTTGCCGTTTTCGATAAGCCATCCAGCAACACCAAGAGAATAATCTCCCGTCGTCCCGTTGGCATTTCCACCTAAGAATTCAGTAACAAGTATTCCTTTGTCCAAATCCTTTTCAATTGCAGAACCATCGCGTTTACCAAGACCAAATTCCAGATTGGATGTCCCACCTGTCGTTGGTTCCATATCAAGTTTACGCCCGTAATAGTCATCAATGTAATAATTATTGAGGACGCCATTTGTTATGACAGGCATGGGCTTTGTCGCGAAACCATCATCGTCATAAATTTTTGAACCCAAACCTCGCACAATATGCGGATTGTCCATAATTGACAGAAGCTCGGATGCAATATTTTCACCTTTTAAACCGTCCAAAAAACTCGTTTTTTGTTGTATTGCTGATCCACGTAAAGCGCCTAAAATCCGCCATAGTATTCCACCAGCGCTACGATTTTCAAATAGCATCGGATAAAGACCTGTTTCAACTTTTTCCCGACCAATTGAATCTTGTGCACGAACTAGTGCTTCGGCGGTAGTCGTTGGTACATCGACTAAATCATTCAAATGTCGAGCGCGATAATAACCCCATCCTTCTGCTTTTTTATCATTCTCATCGGCGAGACTTATCGAAGCGCCATGGACGACTGAACTCCCCTCACGTTCCCCTTCAAAACCATTGGATTTTAAAATTCTACTATAGTATTGACTATCTGAGAATGATGATGAAATTGATATTGTTCGCTTATCTTTGCCTTTCAATTCGTCAACAAGGGCTTTGGCATTTGCGATGCGGGTTTCGGGTGTAAGTTTCTCAAGTGATGCATCATACAAATCAAGCTCTTTTTGCGTCTGTCCTTTATACCGATCTGGGTTTGGAAGTTTTCGAAATTTATCTTCTTCCAAATATTTGGTCATATCCACGGCATTTTCGATGAATTTACTCAATGCTTCTTTTTTGATATCGTTGGTAGAATGGCTCGAATATCGACCGTTTGCATAAATTTCAATCCATAAACTTTGTGATGTCGATTCCGTCAGTTTTTCGATGGCGTCATCACGATATTCTACGGAGACATCACGGCTTTGGCTAAATCCAATACTGGTTTCGTCAGCGCCTTTTGCTTTGGCAATTTTCTCAGCTAAATACAAGGTTTGCTTTTCACTATTTTTAATCATGATTATGCTTTGCCTCCCACAGTGATTGCTGAAACTAGAACACTTGGCATCCCTTGTGATACAGGAACTCCCTGACCATTCTTACCGCAAGTCCATCCGCCTTCTGCGAGTTTCATATCATTTGCCACCATCGTAATTTTCTTTAATACTTCAGGGCCATTTCCTATAATATTGACGTCTTTAATCGGAGCTGTTATTTTTCCATTTTCAATGAGAGCACCACTCTTTACATAAAATGTAAAATCACCAGGACCAATATTAACTTGCCCGTTCGTGAATTGATCCGCTAGAATACCGAACTTAACGGTTGAAATCATTTCTTCAAATTCATGAGGTCCGCTCTTCATATAGGTATTTCGCATCCGTGGCATCGGATTGTGTTTAAAGGATTCACGGCGACCGTTCCCTGTTGGTTTTACACCATAATGCTTCGCCGAAATTCTATCATGGAGATAGCTTTTCATGATGCCATTCTCGACGAGAATCGTTTCTTCGCTTGGGTTACCTTCATCATCGACATTAATGGAGCCGCGAACATTTTCATTGGTTCCATTGTCAACAATCGTGACGAAACTTTCGGCAATTTTCTGATTAATTTTTTCGGAATAAACACTAAGTCCCAATCGGTTAAAGTCCGCTTCCATTCCATGACCAATGGCTTCATGAAGTAAAATTCCCGCAGAACCCGCCGCCAAAACAACAGGTAATTCCCCAGCAGGCGCATCTTGTGCTTTAAATAATTTTACGGTACGCGCTACTGCTTCTTTTGGGAGGCGCGTGATTCGACTTGGATTTAAGAAACGAATATCGTCTCGAGCCGAGAAATCAAAATAATTAGTTTCTCTGTCGCCGTCTTGCTCAGCCGTGCATCCTACAGAAATCCGTAGCATAGGTTGATAATCTGTTGCAATAGTGCCATCTGATGTCGCTATCATGATATAATTTTCGCTATCGGCGAAATTGACTGTCGCTTTGATGACGCGAGAATCTTCTTTAAAGACCGCATCATTGATGCCCATAAGAATGTCAACTTTTTGTTTTACGGCAACATCTTCCCAACTAACGTCTGTTTTGTAATAGGATGGGAAAGAAGGAAAATTGAATTCAACAGGAGGAAGTTTTTTGCCTGAAGAAGCAATGCCACCCGCTGTTTTAGCTGCTTTTTTCATGGCATCGAGGGAGACATCTTCCGTAAAGGAATATCCAGTTTGCTCACTTTTTAAAACACGTATGCCGACACCCAGGCGAATATTGGTACTGGCAGAACTAACGATATTGTCTTGCAGGCGAATGGAATTTGATAATTCGTGTTGAAAGAATAAGTCGCAATAGTCACCACCAAAACTCAAGGCTTCAGCCATCACTTTACGAATTGTGTCTTGATCGACACCAAATCTTTGAAAATATAAATTATAGGCATTTTCGCCGCTGCTCTTCGCCAGTGCATTTTGTAAAAAGCCCGGTAAAGTTGCAATCGCGAGCCCTGTTCCTGAGAGTTTTACAAATTCTCTTCGACTCATTGGTTTCATATTCCTTTCCTTTCTAACAAAAAATTTTAGCCCCATTTCGAGGGTGTAAAACTAAAGCCTGTTTATTAAAGGGCAAATATATAAATGATATATATGCGAATTGTAATCTAGGACCTTCTGTAACTGCCTAGATGAAACAATTTAAATTAAGTGAATTTGATTTTTATTTTGAAAGACTATAAATCTGCACGCCGGAACGTGTTGCACAATAAAGTTTATCATTAACAATCTTAGCACTATAGATATAACCCAAATCAACTTTTTGGTCAATCCAAGGATTCGATTCGTCCGTTACATTGACAATAATGAGACCATTTTCGCCGCAAGACATAAATGCAAAATCATTCCAAAACGAAATTTGCTTCACCCATCCTGGCGTATCAAGTTCTGATAAGAGACTGAAATTTGAGCCATTCCAATTAAAGATGCTAAGACCCGCCCAATTGTCGGCGACAAAAACCGAGTTCCCTTTCGTGGCAACGGAAAGCGCTTCACCGCTTGTATTGATCGAATCCAGACTTTCTGCATGATCAGGATACAATTTCAAAGCACGAATGCCTAATTCTTCCTGTGCGAGGAATAATGTACTATCCGAAATCGTTAAACCAGACATGTGACCCGAAAACCATTTTCCGCCAAAGGGTTCCCAATAGTCCACATTAAAAACATTATCATGCGTCATGCTAAGTGAGTAATGCTTGAAACCGTCATCATAATCACCATCTGCTACAAATACTGAGACAACACCCGCATCAGCTTTTATGTAAAGCTCTTGTGTATTGCCATCGGAGAATATTTTTTGATCAAAGGTTGAGACCCACTCTGCATTGTAATAACCCGTATCAATATTGGTCAAATTTGAATCAAGAAGTCGATAGTGAATAGCTTTCGATTCGACAGCAAACAATAAGCGTGTTGAGGGTTCGAAATAAATTTTTTCCAGATTATATGAGCTAAATATCGTCTCCCAGTCTTTCGAATACCCACGACTAGAATAGCTCCATATTTGAGCTCCAGCTTGACTTGCTGCCACGAATACTTTGTCATTATAGATAGCAATATCACGTGCAAAACCTATGGTCTCGAGAGTTGTTTCGTGTTGAAGTAGTACTTCAGTCACATGTACTTCAGGCGGTTTTGGGCACCCAGTCACTAGGAATAGAGTCCCTATTAGAGCAGATATTTTTGTGATATTCATAATGGTTGGCTTATGCATAATTAACTCATTTCACTCAATATATTTTCAATTTTCATCTTATTCATTTCGGTTTGGATATCCTAATACACATTCCAAACAAAATCATAACTCAGTCGCAAACCCAACCACCATCGCTCAAACGATTTAAAATCTTCTATGTTTACGTTGATGGCTTCAACGTTGCGATAACGGCTTCCGCCATAGATTTTTGCTTTTATGGACGAATCCCAAGCAAAATTTACATCCCATTCCAAGCGATATTCTTGATGACTGCGCCCCGCGTGTATTTCGTCATTTTCGTCACCGCTAAAATACTGTCGTGTATCGAGGCCTAATTTTCCACTCACTGATTCCAATCCACCTAAGTCCAATCTAAGTGATGCCTTGATACGCCCATTTACATTATCATAACTTCGATCGACAATATCAATTTCGTTGAGATTGAATGCTTTCCCATATTGAAGACTTGCCGAAATCGGCAGCGTTTTAAATTTTGACCAATCCCAATCTAGATTCATCGAATAAATACCAATATCGTATTGTGAAAATGCAGCATTATAGACAACATTTTGACGCTCCAATTCATAGCTAAAACGATGTTTCTTAAAAGGTCGATGTGCGTATCCAATTGTATAAGTCTGTTCCATAAACAGACATTTTTCCCGACTTGCAATGCCTGTCGTTGCATTTTTTGATAAATAATTTCTGAGATAAAACTCCGGCAAATTTCGAAACGATAATAGAATAGATTGATAATTTCCAATGTTCTGTTCAAAATTAAAACTCATACTGCGGAAATCTTTAATCGAGAATTCCGTAAAATGATGCACGAAAATTGATGCTCTAACTTTGGATTTATAGCCTCTCCAAAGTCGAGGCTCATAACGAATTTTTGCGAGCCCGACAAGCTCAGGACTTGAGACAGTCGTTACACCGCCTAGATATTCGGGTGCCGTGGCGGTATATTCAACTTCACCCACAGACGCATTAAATGCATTGCTTTGCCATGCCGTTTGAATCCCAATTTCATAGAATACGGGAGAGCGAAGTTTTTTTATCCATGACTGAGCCGAAGCAAATCCAACGAAACAGAATGAAAGAATTACGAAAATGAACAAGCGTCTAATTTGGTTAAAGTTCATATTAGAGGACTTATTTTTTATCTTTCTCATCCAATTTATTCATACGCAAAAAGATGCGTCTATCTTTATCCAAAAGTTTAATTTTTAATCGATGTTCACCTTCTGAAAGTTTAACCGTGCAAGAGCGCCATTTCCCTGGCATGAGCGTATCTTCACCAACAATACGCGAACCTTCGCTCATAACAGTACTAAAGTAATACGTCCCTGCCAAATGACCATTATCGTAGATCTGGATCCGATAGTTTTGCGCACCTGTCATCCAATATTCAAAACCCAGTCGCGTAACGAGCTCAAATGTCGCTGGCCCCGAAAGTTCAACTTCCATTGGCGAGTCATTGAATAAAGGATAATAACTCAAACTTTTTTTGCCAATCTGAATTTTAACATTTTCTGATTTTTGAAAGGGTCTCAAGCTTTTTCGCTTAAGATTCTTTGATGAATTGTCTTGGAGAACTCTAATAACTATTGGACCTTTAACCGCTTTAAATATTATTGAATGGACGCCTTTTTCAATGCGAATGACATCTACAGCGGATTTTGTAAAATAATGGTTGGGGTGTTCAGAAGCGGTGACGCCCTTTGAAATTTTTTGTCTATGTTTAATGGTTGTTGCATCAAGGCTATCAATTGTAATTTCATACTCGAAAGGCTGGCTTTTTTTAGATTTTTTAGCTAATGCCTTACGACTAATAACACGAATAATGGCAGGACCGTTTATAGTATATGTCAGTTCATCTTTATGAAGATTTTGATAGACTCGCCGCTTACCCGATATGGTTAAAATCTCTCGAGATATTTTTGAGTCGGTGGGTTTTATGAGCTCAGCTTGAGCCAAACTCAGCAGTAATAAAAAGAGTATGAATCGTTTAATCATCGAATTTCCATTATTATTTGGTTTAACATTGAAATGCCTATTTGAGTTCATTTCAAGCATAATTTTCAGGTTCATATTGTTGTAAGTGATGTTTAATTTTTCGCTTAGAACGCACCCCTATTGCAATAATCATCCCCAATAGTGTAACGAGTGCAATAGATGTTGCTAAAAGACTGTAATGCCTGCTCGAGAAGAAAACACCTTCGCCAATAGGCGGTGTAGGAACCGCAGCAAAAGGATACTGATAGGCTTGGAATAAGGTTTTAATATTGAGAATATGAATCACCGGAACACCTTGTTTGCCGAATTGAACCATCGTTCCATTACTGGGGAATTTATCAAAATTAACGCGCGTTGTTAAACCAGGTGGAATCAAATGACTTGCGGCTGCATTCCCCAGTGAAGCTGCCCCGCCACCGACATTTATATAAGCACCATAGCGAGGAATGCTTTGGGCGGATTTATAATAGTCCATTCTGTTTTCAATCGCTTCACCTAAAGAACGGGACTTTATCAATGCGCGCTGATTTCGTTCTGTTGCTTCAACAATTTGTTGTCGTCCAAAGGGGCTTAATCGTCGTCCAATATCAGAGCCACCGCCGATGCTTACAAGTTCGGAAACATGGGAAATAATACCTTCTTGATAGAGGAACGATTCCATATCCAACCATGTAAAATTTTCATAATTAGCGCCCCATTTCGAGGCTCCGACAGACGAAATCAACAACGGAAATAATTCCATTTCTTCGATTGCGCAGAGCAAAGCGATATTGGCTCCAGGCATTGACCCTGTCATTGAGACGGCAACCGTATCGCCTTTTTTCACATTCGCTTCCAAAAGCATGTCAACAAGCATCCCCGCTACATTGGGATCTAATACCGAAATTTTCGCATCTAAATCGCCTTCATCCGTTGTGATATAACTATTTTGCTGACCAATAAGACCTGTCTCGTTGGGATCATTGACGTCATCTATAAAGATTGCCTTAGCCATGCGCTCATATTTTAGCGCAATCAACGCTTTTTCCATTCTATTTGCGGCTTTGATTTTCACATCATAGCTTACAGATTTTTCTTGAATCCGAATATTTGAAACCGTGTATAACACAATTAATGAAAAAATGGCCATGCCGACTAAAACCTCTGTCCGTTGAATAGCGGGTCTAAACATCAATCACACCTCCGCTTAAAATCATGACAGCCAGTTGCACAATAACGCTTGTAATCACAATCACGCTGGTGGTCTTTAAAACTCCTTGTCTATCCATCCATGATGCAATTAAGCCCGGAATAATATAGCCAATCGTATAAAATTCTGATTGGTACCAATCAATATCAGAAGCCAAATAATTTCGCGAAAGATATCCCAGGAAAAACCCGAGTAAAATGGACAATACAAGGCGTCGCTTTCCATAAATAATTAGAATATTAGAAAGCCCTCGAACAATGCCAAAAACCATAATCGCGATAATAAATGTAGCCACAACTCGCATGGGATGATGTAAAAACAATGCAATATATCCCGGTACGATAATCCCGCCAGCCGTTACGCCAAGCCATTCTGTAAGCCATAAGCTCAATACGATACCTAAACCAATTGCAATTTCAATCATCCGACAATCCTATACATTTTTAATTCGTCCAGCAAGGCAAATCCACTTCCAACAATATTGCCAATCCCATAGATTAATATTTCGTTTTCAATTGTGAGCATGTCATCAATCACAACGCTCCCTGGAACCTCTTTCGACCAAGTTTTATATCGATTTTGAAAAGGTTCAAAATACTCTTTTTTAAATCTTTCTAAGTGTTCACCTCGTACAAAAAGAAATCTCGGTTTAATATCGTTTTTTATGATGTCTAACATCTGACGCGTCCGACTTTCTCGATCAGGTCGCGTATTTAGGAAAACACCAATTTTTGAAGAATCTATCATGATATTTTTTTGAATCATATGCCAAATCATAATCGTTGAAGTCGGGTCATTGGCTGCAAATGCATTAATAAATTGAGCTGAATAGTCGCCATATTTTAAATCCCACCGACGTAGCGCTCCAGGATCAGGCGTTGATGTTTTCATCCCATCTAAAGCAATTTTTCGGTCGATGCCTAAATCTATGCAAATATTTAATGACAACGCTACATTTTCCGCATGTTCGATATGATTAAATCCATCCATTTCTTCCAGACTTACATCTTTATGCGTCGCGGTGATAACGATTGTTTTTCGCTTATTTGCGATATCTTTCATTGTTGAAAGCATGGTCTGTTCGGCGGTAAATAATTTTCCGTTAAAAGGAATCGTATTGGAAAGGCTCTGTGCAATGTCTTCTAATTTATATCCCATTTCATCAACATGATCTAAGCGTGCATTGGTAATCACAGAGTGAGTCGATTTTACCATGTGTTGCTCTGCGACCCATTGATATTGAGGTTGAACTGCCATACATTCCATCACAACCGCTTGAGGACGGAATTGTGCAAAATAGCGCATAAAGCGCACGAGCTCACCTATACTAGCGCCTGTTAAACGGTGAATACGTCGGTCTTTTCCCTGTAAATCTATAATCCGCGGATCTGAGCCCGTCGTTTTTCCTAAAACGGAAAATCCACCTGCCCGCAATCCAGCTGCCACAAGTCGTGTCACCGATGATTTTCCGCGTGTGCCGTTCACATGAATACGAATTGGGATGCGATAAAGGCTGCGTTGATGTATAAACCATTCCGCAAAAAGTGCGGACAAAACAATGCCGATTAGTAGAGAAAGTGCAAGGAGAGCAGAGTCCATTATCGGATTCTTTTACTGGTTTGAGTGGATAATAATGTTGTCATGAGGGGCGAATATATTTTGCAAACTTGCCTAGACATAACCAAAACCTTATAGATATAGAAATGTCACTTTTTTAAATATCTAAAAACGCCTCTATCATAACGATAAAGGCGTTTTAACATGTGCGATTTTAATATTACGCTAAACGTAGATGCGCTCCAATAGCCAGGCTTTTAATTCCTCTTTCGGAATCGTTACTTGCCCCATCGAGTCTCTATCGCGAATTGTTACTGTACCTTTTTCAATAGTGTCATGATCGATGGTTACACAAAACGGTGTCCCCGCTTCGTCCATGCGACGATATCGACGACCAATTGCACCCTTCTCATCGAAAAAAGCCGGCAATATTTTTTTAAGATCATCGTAAATTTCATACGCTAATTCTTTGAGGCCATCTTTTTTCATAAGGGGTAATATCGCAACTTTGATAGGCGCCACCGCTGGATGAAAATGCATAACCGTCCGCTCCGAACCATCTTCAAGCGTTTGCTCTTCATAGGCTTGTGATAAAATGGCGAGAACCGTTCGATCGCAACCCGCCGATGTTTCAATTATAAAAGGATGGAATTTTTTGTTCGTTGTTGCGTCCATGGCCATCATTTTTTTACCTGAATATGCTTCGTGCTGCTTCAAGTCAAAATCAGAGCGATTATGGATTCCCTCTAATTCGCTCCAACCAATAGGAAATTTGAATTCAATATCAAATGCGGCTTTGGCATAATGGGCCAATTCATTCGGTCCATGAGCTTCGAATCGTAGATTTTCGCGTTTAATACCGATGCGATCATAATATTCCAAGCGACGCTGTTTCCATGTTTCAAACCATTCGTCAGAATTTTCTGGCTCTACGAAATATTGCATCTCCATTTGTTCAAATTCTCGCGTCCGAAAGGTAAAATTGCCGGGTGTTATTTCGTTTCGAAATGCTTTCCCGATTTGCGCAATTCCAAAGGGAATTCGTTGACGAGAGGTGTCCATAACATTTAAAAAATTAACGAAAATACCCTGAGCCGTTTCGGGACGTAGATAGACTTCTGTGCCTGCGCCTTCTAATGCGCCCATTTCGGTTTTGAACATAAGATTGAAATTGCGCGCTTCGGTTAATGCTCCTTCGCATTTTGGACATTTGCGATGGGTTAAATTTTCTTCAGGCAACGTATCTTCACGGAAACGAGATTTACATTTTTTACAATCGACGAGAGGATCCGTAAAACCTGCGATATGCCCTGATGCTTCCCATACTTTTGGATGCATCAAAATCGCCGCGTCAAGTCCGACAATATTGTCATAATCTCGCGTCATGGCGTTCCACCAAATGTCTTTTACATTTCGTTTAAGCTCGACACCGAGAGGGCCGTAATCATAACAGGCATTGATTCCGCCATAAATTTCGCTAGACTGAAAAATAAAACCTCTGCGTTTTGCTAGAGATACGAGTTTGTCAAAACTTTCTAATTGGGTCATCGTTAATCTTCCGCATTTTCAGTAGAAATTATTTCATGTTTACATTTTGGACAAAGGGTGTATTCGCCTTTTTTCTTGGTGATTTTCTTCACCATATAATGATTGTCACAAGCGGGACATTTTTGCGGTGAGGGCTCATCCCAGCTTACAAAATCGCATGTTGGATAATTACTACATCCATAAAAAATCCGTCCGCGTTTAGAATGTCGTTTTGAGATGCGACCTTTGCAATCGTCCTTTGGACACGCCATGATTGTTTCGAATGGTTTTGTAAATTTGCATGTCGGATAAGAAGAACAGGCAAAAAATTTACCAAATCGGCCCGCTTTTAAAACAAGTGGCGAATCACATTTGTCGCATTTCCCATAATCTTCATGTGTTTGATTGAGTTCTTCATCGACTTTACCGTCTGAAGTGAGCGCTTTTGTATTTTTGCATTCAGGATATCCCGTGCAAGCCATAAAACGACCGTTTCGACTCCATTTGATCGTCATCGGTTTGCTGCATTTTTCGCAGATGACATCCGTTTCTGTCTGGAGTGATTTTTTAATATCAGACGTCGAACCCTTGGTATTTTCCAGCCATTTGCTTAAATTATCCCAAAATTCTTTAAGCATGGCTTCGTAGCTTAATTCGCCATCTTCAATTTTATCCAACTCATCTTCCATTAATTTTGTAAAATCAACATTATCCATATCTGGAAAATGTTTAACAAGAAGTGTGTTCGTGATGCGACCTAATTCCGTTGGAATCAGTTTCCGTTTCTCTGACAAAACGTATCCACGCGCTTGAACCACCGAAATAATGGAAGAATAGGTAGAAGGTCGTCCGATTCCCAATTTGTCCAATATTTTCACTAAACTACTTTCTGTGTACGAACTGGGGGGACTTGTAAAATGTTGATCTGGCTTAATTTCTTTACGTATCAGCACCATTCCCGCTTTTAATTCCATGGGTAATGTCTGGTCTTTTTCTTGGGCCTCATCTTGATACACGCGTAAAAAGCCATCAAAAATAAGCTGAGAACCTGTTGTTTTAAAGCCATAATCGCCCGCTAAAATATCAACGCGTGTTTGATGCACTTTGGCTTGCGCCATTTGAGATGCAATGAATCGACTCCAAATTAAATCGTAAAGTTTGAATTGTTCTGGTGTCAATGTGCTTTTGACGTCTGAGGGCGATAGGAGCGGATTTGTAGGTCTGATGGCTTCGTGAGCGTCTTGGACATTGGTCTTTTTCCCTGCGAAAACGCGCGCTTTGCTAGGTAAATATTGAGGTCCATAAAGTGACTTAATTTTTTCGCGGCCCTCCTCGATGGCTTGATTCGATACGCGAACCGAATCCGTCCGCATGTAAGTGATGAGGCCTGCTGTTTCGCCATTTGGCAATGAGACGCCTTCGTAAAGTTGCTGTGCAATGGCCATCGTACGTTTGGTGGAATATCGCAGTTTTGAAAATCCCGCCATCTGCAATGTTGATGTAATAAAAGGTGGCGCAGGATTCTTTTTGCCATCCTTTTGTGTCACCGATGCCACAATAAAATCGGATTCATTTAGTTTTGAAACAATCTCTTTTGACTGCTCCTCATTCTCAATGGTTAATTTTTTGTCTTTAAATTTTTCGAGTGACGCGACAAAACTACTTTTTTCGGGTGTTTCGACGTCGGCATCTATCGTCCAATATTCTTGGGGAATAAAGGCGTCAATTTCGTCCTGACGCTCAGCGATAAGACGCAATGCAACGGATTGAACACGACCCGCACTTAATCCCGAATAAAGAACTTTCCATAAAAATGGACTGACTTTAAAACCAACGAGTCTGTCAATACTTCGGCGGGCGTGTTGAGAATACACGAGATTCATATTCAATTGCTGACGTTCTTTGATTCCGCGCTGTACACCTGACTTTGTAATTTCATAAAACATAACGCGAAAGGTTGGTTTATTATAGCTTTTAAAAAGTTCTGCAACGTGCCAAGCAATGGCTTCGCCTTCACGGTCAGGGTCAGTTGCGAGGTAAATCGTTGCTGCTTCCTGAGCTGCTTTTTTAAGCTGGTCGATTGTTTTTTTCTTCCCTGTCATCGTCACATATTGTTGTTTAAAATCATTATCAATATCAATTCCAAGTTTACTTTTAGGTAAATCTCGTATATGTCCAACAGTTGATAGGACAGTATATTCAGCGCCTAAATATTTATTAATAGTTTTTGCTTTTGAGGGGGATTCCACAATTAATAGATTCTGAACCATTCGTTTAAAACTTTCTGTTCTTTGTATTTTTGACGCAGATAAACGACGCGTTTTTCAATACAGGGTTAGAGAAATAAATTTGTATTGTTGAAGCATTATTGCGATTAATCATATTTAGTTCTGATTTTCCGCATCATACTTTTAATAAAGCTCAAATTTGGCTAAGCGACCATCAAGTCCACCGTTTGACAACGGTTTTTTCCAAGTGGGACGAAGACCAATATTTTTAAGATATTTTCGCTCTCCAAAATAGATATAGGCGGTTGATTCAGTGAGATTTTGCTTCATGTAATCACCTAAATCTTTATAAAATCCCGATAAATCTTCATCTTTTCCGAGTCGAATTCCATATGGCGGATTAACAATCATAGCAATGGAAGTTTCAGGTTTATAGGTTTTATAATCACGTTTCATTACAGGAATCGATTCGCCATAGGGAAGCAGTCCTAAATTAATTTTCGTATTGGAAACGGCTTGAGCATCTTTATCGCCAGCGAGAATTTTTTTCTTTGATAAATTCAAGAGCTTGCCGTCATAAAAACTGCGGACATCTTTCCATATTTCTTTGGAGAAATCAGGTAATTTTTCAAATCCAAAATGTCGCCTTAGATATCCCGATGGAATTTTATTAAGTGCCATGTGAGCTTCGGCAACGATGGTCCCAGAACCACACATGGGATCGAGCATGGGAACTTCGCCTTTCCAATCACTCAGTCGAATGATGGCCGCCGCCAGCGTTTCTTGCATCGGCGCTTCGACAGAATTCATCCGGTAACCTCTTTTATGGAGTGAACCGCCTGAGGTATCGATACTTATCGTCGCGTTGTTATTTTCGATATGAAGATTAATCCAGACATCAGGATTTGTCGTATCAACATCGGGTCGCTCTCCATGAATACCGCGAAAGTAATCCGCAATGGCATCTTTTAATTTTAGAGATGCATATTTCGAATGGCTAATACTGCTATTGGATGTATGAGCGTTTATGGCAAAGGTTTCGTTTAATTTTATAAAATCTTCCCACGGAAATTCATAGGCTGTCTTATATAAATATTTCGTGCTATGACATTTAAAAGAAATGACAGGGGCTAATACTCGGGATAAGAGTCTGGCATTATAATTAACAGTATAAAGCGTTTTCGGGTCGGCTGAAAAATAGACACCACGAAACGCTTCTTGAATCTCAGTAGCACCGAGTTCTGTTAGTTCATCTTTTACAAGCTCTTCTAGCCCTGTAGATACTTGCGCAAAATAGCGATTTGATTTTTGATATTGATACATGTCCGCATTATAAACGTGATTTTGGCGAATAATAGGATTTTTAGATGGAAATTATTTATGACCTTCGATTAATAGTGAATGTTTCCGACTTGGTGATATTGTGTGAGATTTGGAAATTTTACCGCAAAGAGCGCAGAGAAAATTATAATTGATTTAAGAATATCCATTAACGATTGTTTATTTTGGAAAGTGTTATTCTGTTGAAAATCGCGACCAAGGTGTCGGGAGGCTATATTTTATCTGCGTTAATCTGCGCAATCTTGGGGAGGTCCTAAGAACCGCAAGAAAGATGCTTACGTTTCGATGCTTGCGTACAAGAGAAAACTTATCCCCTTCTGGAAGGGGTTAGGGGTAGGTTTTAGCTATCTCGTTTTATTGTTGATCCTTCAACAGTTATCCCGACAAAAGAGCCAGGATTGCTCAGGATGACACGTTTTTTCCTTAGCGGCTTAGCGTGAAATCATAAAAGAATTTACCATAGAGGCAGCGGAGAAAATTATAATTGATTTAAGAATATCGATTAACGATTGTTGATTTTGGAAGTAGTTATTCTGTTGAAAATCCCGACCAAGGTGTCGGGAGGCTATATATTTTCTGCGTTAATCTGTGCAATCTTGGGGATAGTTTTTTTGTTGTGAAATTGGGAATTTGTGGTAAATTTTATTGTTTATGTAAAATTAAGCATCAGTCATTAGCGTGAGATTGCCTAGAGAAACAGGAAAAATAAATGAAAACATTATACATTTTAATTAGTATTGCACTGTTTTTTACCACATTCGTTAGTTGTGACAATAGTCCACTTGAAGCTACAACCAATCAGAACCTTAACATACTTCATGGAAACACCCTCTTTGTGGGAAATGGGGATACCATTCTGATAAATGATATTACAGTGTGTGCAAATAATATATATCCGAGCAGAGTAAGTGGATTACAAACATTTACACAAATGACATTTAAAAAATGTTCTAACGATAATGAACATTATATTACAGCGATAGAGGCAGCATATCGATGGGCATCGCACAATCAAGATTGGGATGACAACCTATTGTTTAAGGCTTGCGGAAAGGTTTCCCCAACATATTTACCAGCTATTACTAATTTCTCAAAGCTTCCTGGTATTCATCCTAACATGAAATGGAATTTTATGTGGGCACATTATTGGATAGTGGAAAGACGTATTGCTAATGGAACATTTACTCAAGTTTATACATATGCACCTCCAAATCAGCCAGGATCGTTGACGCCACCCGATACAAATTGGATTGACACAAGTATTAATTTAAACACTTTCAACGACATAGTAGTTTATCGTATTAAAGGCAAAGTTTGGTCTGAATTTTCAAATACTGCTCCCTTGATTTATTGGGATAATAGAATTAATCCTGATAATATGGATTTCTAGATATGGCTTGTTTTCGTAAGTAGGCAGAATACTTTTTAATCATTCGAAATGGAGTTACCATGATAATATGTTACATTATTTTTGTAATTGTTACTTTTGCCGAAGTGCATGCCGAGTGGACTCAACAAACAAACGGTTTACCAGCCTCTTTCTACTCCATGGCAGCAATTGATGCCTGCAGTCCCCTGAACGCTATTATTACGACGGCCCCACATGCAATCTACAAAACAAGCAATGCTGGTGAAATATGGAGTCTCATACTGATACCAGAAGTTGATTCCTTATTTAATATTGTAGATGTTAGTATGCCAGACCCTAATCATATCTGGGTCGTTAATAGTGTGAACCCAAGTATTCGAGCCAGTAGTGATGGTGGTTTAACATGGAATACTCAGTACTATAGTGAATCCACGGCCAATGATACATCCCTCATCACCAGCTTTAATTATATCGAAATGTTTGACAGTTTGAACGGTATTGCAATGGGAGATGGTAGTTATGTACTTGGACGTCCAGCCGTTTTCCTAGCAACAAATAATGGTGGCCAAATATGGAGTCCACATCAACAAGACGGGATGCCAACTGGATCATATCATTTGTGGAAATCCGTTGATTTTGTAAGTCCAGAGATCGGTTATTTTTATAAAAATAAAGGTTCAGCTTTTGATATATGGAAAACCTCAAATGGTTGCGATACATGGTCTTTTGTAACCATAGACGAGCCTGCAACTTTTCCCGGTATTAAGTTTTATGATGCTAATAGAGGGATTGTCGTTGGATCTTTTAATATGTGGAGTACTGATAATGCCGGTGATACTTGGTCAAAAACAATTATAAATGAATTCAATGCTAACGATTACAACTGGGTTTCAGATATTGAATTTATGCCCAATAATTCAAATTCTTTTTGGATGTCTGTTGAAAACAATTTGCTCTATACGTCTGATAATGGCGCATCTTTCGATACTTTACTAAGTACGACGCTTGGTGAATTTATTGATATTGTTTTTACTGACTCTTTAAATGCTTGGGCACTGTCGTCAGTTGGACTCTATCATACCTCTAATGGTGGTATTCTTAGCTATGATTCCAAACAAAATATTGTAAGTAATTTTGTATTAGAGCAAAATTATCCAAACCCATTTAATCCAACCACAACTATCAATTATTTGATTTCCACAAAAATGGATGTAAAAATTATAGTCTATAATATTTTGGGAGAACAAATAAAAACATTGGTAAAAGAAGAAAAAGAACCAGGTTATTATAGCGTTATGTTTGATGCTACAAAACTATCCAGTGGAACGTATTTCTATAAAATCACTTCCAATAATTTTACGGAAGTAAGAAAAATGATCCTGCTTAAATAATTAATAAAAAGACGATTTTATATCCCATGTCCAAATTTTGACATGGGATTGGTATAAGGTTATTCTGAATGGAATAAAGAAAACAAATCGTTTAATTGGATTATTCTATGAGAATTGAGGAGACTCTTCACTGACGCTCAGAGTGACAAATTTTTTTCTTTTTGGCTCGTATGTTAAGAAAATGGAGAAAAAGATAACTGAAATGGTTAATA
>CALBFA010000075.1 GCA_937888365.1 uncultured Fidelibacterota bacterium
TAATATTTCAACAACCATAATTACCTGCTTTCTTTTATTTTAAATTCTTTTTCGCTTCCAAAGACCAGCCCGTCATCAATATTAACCTGTGTCTCCCTGCCATTGGCATCATAGCGCAATATCTCTGCCTTACGCCCGTGTTGGTTAAGTACGGACTTCAAAGAACTGTATGGCACGTCCTGGGGCTTATCCTCATTATACCATTTCCCGAACAATTTAGTAAATATCATTTACAACCTCCGTTTCAAGGGAAATATTTACTCCCTTTTGTGGTTTGTTGACAAATTTACCATCGACCCACTCAAGTTGTTTTGTGTAGTTGACCGTAGTCGATCCGATACCATGTCGAACAACTTCACCTTCAAGGTTTAACAATGTGAACTTGTCACCTGGTTTAAGGTTTTGTATCTGCATATTATTTCCTTTCTGTTAAATTAGCCCCTAGTAGTGAAATCGAACCACCTCAAACCATTCCAGGGAGTGTTGCTATTTAGTATAGTTCAAATGTTGCAAAGGTTATCTTCATATTTTATATCTCCTTTAATACTGCATTCAGTGATCCAAAAAAGTGCCGTCCAGTATTAGCAGTGAACTTGCGAACCCAAGCCGTCGAGTATCTGCTCCATTTTAAACCAAGTGGATAGGATTTCAATTTGCTTCTGATCTCTGCGCATGGTTTGCCCTGAAAAAATACTTGGATTCTCCCATCAATCAATTTTACGTCAACATCATTGATGGAATAGTCCTTGAAAGTTCTATCCAATGCAATAAGCCTTTGAGATAGTCTTTTAAGCTCTGCCGTATCTGTGCGCTTCTTTTTTCTTGATATTTCATTGTGATTGTCTCCAGTTTTCAATTTCGTTAACATTCTCTACAAGTATTCCTATACTTGCGCCCCATTGCTCCCAGGACTCATAACAAGTGCAGCCATAAATAATATGCTCTCTGCCTGTAGAGTCCTCTCGAATAAATACAACTTCTGCGCTAGGTTGAGAAATCCTTTCTGCTTTGTTCGGTTTTCGTGTCTCAATTAATGTTGATTGTTTCATTTTATGCCTCGTTTACAAATTCGTTTGTGATTGCATTAAAGATTCGAACAGTGACCCCCATGTTGCGCCCTTCAAAATCACGCATCGGAGCGGTTAATTTATACAGGTTGTCACCTATTTTTGACACTTTGAAGTCCTTTAATGTTTGATTAAAGAATTTCATTGATGAGCGCGTAAAGAAATAAGGTGCATTAGTTACTCGTCCTTTTATTTCGTAAATAGTCATGATATTCTCCTGTTGTTTATGTTAATTGTAAAACCTGAACAAATTCAGCGTAATACCCTTAAAGATGTTAGTATTAATAAATACATCTATGATTAAGAGTATTAGTATTAGTATATATATTGGTAATAACTCCCCAATGTTTTTTCCCCACTCTTGAGAATTCCCACCAGCCCCCGTCGTGAACTGTAAACTAAGTTTACACTTTTGGAGTTCATCTTGCAAAACCCCAAAAGTCCCGATTATTCCCCGATCAAGTGCGATCCTGTTGGAATACCGCTGAGTGTGTCTAGCTTCGGTTTTACGGGACTTTATACCAATCATGGGGTTATCTACCTCTGAAATGTGAGTTATGGCTGTCATGGGGCTATTTATTCAAGTTGGTTAAAATGTTGTATTTACTGAAAAGCTGGAATGTATTCGCTGCAATATAATTCCAGTAGTTAGACGTTATCTTATAACATTGGTTATCTGTTGGGTTGTCTGGTAAAGAGCCCTGCTTTTTGGCAAGTTGCAAAATACCATAATTGGAAAACTCAATATCTAATGCTGTAGGAAGTCCCGCAATCCATTCTTTAAATATGTTCTGAAGTGTGCCGTATCGCTTCAATGCGCCAGGATATACCGCTTCACTTTTAAAGGTATCAAATAAGAACTGTAATTTATCCTTATTTGTTTCAGGTTGTGGATCTATCCCTCTATCATCCGAATTGATACAATCTAAAATGTACTGTTGGATATATTGCTTCTGTTGTTCCATGGTGTCGCTCCTGTTGTTGTTGTCAAATCCCCGTCGGTCCTGCTGTGGGGCTGTGATAGTTTACCACTGAGCCAATGGGCAAAGCAAGAGAATAATACAAGGACTGCACGCAAGCCATTGATTTCTCTACGCATACGCACACACACGCGCATGATGCACGCCAGCCCGCGCACGAGGACATTGCCTCAACCGATTTCTACTCAACGAGTTTTGCTCAACGAAAACCGATAAAAGGGGGTGGGGTTCTATATGTAAGACCCCACGACGGAAATTATAATATTATTTTGCATTTTGTGTTTTGCGACGGGAATTATAATATTTTTCACGATTTCTGGTAATTATATTATTTAATTTTTTAAAATAGTTCTTGATTTGGAGTACGCAAGGTTGGTAAGATGAGGTATGGGAAGATTAATGGAAAAGGCAGAGGTTGATGTGTTGTTATTCCCTTTTGTTGAGGGTATTGCGTGTGAGATATGCGGAGATGAGATAGGGTTTGGGGATTTTTATTATGAGACGGTGGGTATAGATTTGAGTGTGCCGGTGGTATTGAGTTGTGTGCCGTGTTTTTCGAAGAATAGTGTAACTGGTAATGAGGGGGTAGCATGAAGAAATTTTCTCCTAAATATTATTATAAAATCAGAGATTGCTTATTCATTGAGGAGAATCCTGATGATTCGGACAGTATAAGGATGAAGTGCCACAACCATGATTCAGGAGTTTTTGTAGAGGTTTACACTATTCGCAATAACGATAATGAACTTTTTAGACTTATGACGTTGAAGTCAAAAGAGTGCGATTTAAAGAGGAGTGCTGAGTCTAAAGACACTAGTAAAAAAGCAAAAGGAGTTCCACGTGAAACGATCTGATTTCATTAAATTATCTGGGCTTGGTTTAGTTGGAGTTGCGATAACTCCCTTTGAGTCTATTTTAAATTATTTCAAGAGTAAACCAGCATTGAATAGGATTCGTGGTGGATTTCGCGGTGAGAGGTTCACTTCGATAATCCTTGATGATCCAGAACCTATAATGGCTCCAAAATTGTCAAAAGAATGGTATGCTTTTCAAAAACAAGTTTATGAAGAGATTAAGAATGAAGCTGAATTAATCTGTATTGGGACTCAGTGGAGTCCTAAAGATATTTTAAAACTAAAGGAGATATCATGAGAAAAGTTGAAATCGGCAGCAAACGTTTTACAACAGTATGGGCAGCAGATGAGCCAGGCCAAGGCGGCGCGCACCATATTTATTTAGTTTGTTTTACAGATGGCGTAGACGTGGCCGGCGAAGAAACGCCACCTGCAGAAGTGAGATTTCAGAATGGTCCAATCAAAGAAGCTGGAATTAACGGTTGTCACAATGAAGATTTAATTGCGATTGTTCTTGATCGATTACATGGGTTCCAGAGTGGTGATTTTGCTTGTGAGGCGAATGATACTGCGATTGGTCACTTGGAGAATGCTCTTGAGACTCTGAATGTCCGAACGAAAGATCGTATTTCTCGTGGTGTTGAAGGAACTAATGTAATATAAATGAAAAAAGTAATTGACGGTAAAGAGTTTGATATTTACAGTCCAAAACAGGCGCATGATTTAAATATCAAGTTCAGTCCAGATTGGAGAAATGCCAATAAGGGCGATTGGATTATCACAGAAGACGATTTCGTCCTGAAGGTATTGGATCGCAAAGAATTTGAGCGTGATAATAGAAAGCCGATAGTGTATATTTATACTGGTTTTGGGGGTATCCCAACGCATTATGCTAACCTAAAGGCTAAGAAATATGATGTTACAAGAGGTCATGGCGCAGAGAAGATCATTTATCGCACTAGAGGCACGATTAACCAGCGTGAGTTCGTCGAGAGCCTATGTAAAAATGCAACACTGACAAAAGATGGGAACTTCACAAAAGAAGCTCTTATTAAGGCGTATATGCTTACTTATAGCGAGAATAACCCTAATACAGCCATTGTCAGAGCAAGGAAAATCATTAAAAGAGAATGGGCGAGGAAATATATGTCTCAAGTAATGAGAGAGCAATTCAAATTGATAAACTGGGATGACGGTAAAGTAGCCAGGGAATATGATAGTCTTTACAATAATGTCCCACAAAACACTAATCTACAATTCTCTGTTTTGAATAAAATCAGTCACTTAATGGATCATAATAAAGAAGAGAAATCTGGTGAACTTCCAGATTCAATAATGTCACTTAGTAGCATTGAAGTTTTAAATCTTGGTCCAATAAAACAGTTTATCGCTCTTGTTGAAGAGAAAAAGTCAAAATCACAGGATGGAAGTGTTACGTTTGATGCAGATTTTGTAGATATTATTCAAGATATCTTTAATAAACCAATAGAAGAAACCGCTCAAATAAGTGAGCAAGGAGATAATGATGGGTAAATATGCTCTAGTAACAGAAAGTATGAGCGCAGCGTGTAAATGTCTGGCTGGGCCTGGTACACTAGATTCACCGCAATTGGTCAGAATTGGTGAAACTGGATTTCAATTTGGGCGTGATGCAATCCGGGAAGCATCAGGTAATCATATTTTTTCAGAAAACGATGTAAAAGAATACATTCTTAAAAATGCTGGTGAGAGAATAGTGAAGATGCTGAAAGCAACTGATAAAAAGGTCAAAGAAGTTAAAAAAGCACCAGTTGAAGCACCGCCAACAGAAGACCCAGGTTCGCCAGTTGATCCTGTTGAGCCAACCGAAGTTGCACCGCCAGCAGTTGATGTAGTTCCTCACTCAAAAGAGGTTCTAGCGTTTGTTGCACGATTGAATACCAAAAAAGAACTCAAGAAAATAACAGTTGCAAAGATTGTTACTTTCGTTGGAGTTGAATTAGAAGGTCTTATTGTAGACCCCAATCGTCAATCAAAAGCCGTTATGGTAGACGAGATTAACAAGTTTATTAATGCCCAATAATCTTAGTTACTCAAATCTCCGAAATCTAAACGATAGAGAAAAAGGGGAAATTCGCGCCGCAATGCACGTTGACCCCTTTTTCTTTGCTAAACTGATTCTTGGTGATCCAGAATTAGGGGCGCATTATCATTTCAGAGTTGCGTCACCACCTTTTCACAAAGAAATCAATCGTGAATTAGAGTTCTTGAAAGTTGGTGAAAAACTTGCAGTTGTGGCTCCCAGGTCGCATGCAAAATCAACTTTCATTGATTTATTATATCCTTTACATCGAATTACCTATGGTCTTGAACGTTTTGTTTTAATGATATCGGAATCCGAAGAACAATCAAAATTAAATCTTGAAACCCTTGGAAATGAAATTGAATTCAATCCTAAATACAAATTCTTTTTTGGTGATCGTAAGAACAGGAAACAATGGGGAACTGAAACAAAACAGATAATTGCACGATTTGGTCAAAAGGGCGAACAGGATGAAATGTGCAAGGTAATGATTCGCGGTACTGGACAAAAGGTGCGTGGATTGAAGTTTGGACCGTATCGTCCAACATTAACTATTGTAGACGATGGCGAGGGTGACGGAAATACTGTAACACCAGAACTTAGGGGAAAATTTAGAAGATGGTTGAATGGAGCAGTTATCCCCGGTAGTGATGATGCTAGATTTATATTCTTAGGTACTATTATCGATGAAGCTGCTTATTTAAATCGTATTTGTGGGACTGCTGCTTACCGTAAAGGGAAATATATTATTAAAGGCTGGAAGCATTTATTCTATCAGGCTGTTTTACAGAATACAGAACCTGGGGAATATATTGGCGAAGGTAAGGAAATCCTTGATTCGGATGGAATTCCAGAAGTATTATGGAAAGAAAGAAAGCCTTATAGTTGGTTAATGGGTGAAAAAGCAAGGTTAAAATCTGAAGGTGATTTAGCATTGTTTTACCAAGAGCAACAGAATGTTTCCAGTGATGATTCTATTCGTATATTTAGAAAAAAAGATATGCGATACTGGGATGGGTTTATTTCCAATGAAGAAGATATAATTTATATCAATATAGCGAATGAAGACGGAGAACGTAAAAAGGTTCCTGTTAATATTTTTATTGGTATGGACCCTGCTTCATCTGAAAACATAAAAGCTGATTATACTGTCGGTATGGCGATTGCAGTTGATAATGATAACAATGTTTACGTATTGGAATATTTTCGCGGTCACTACACTCCTATGGACGGTGCTGATCTTCTATGGAGTTTGATTGAAAAGTTCTATACTCCTGGCGCGAACAAACAACCAAAGATTGTTAATATTGAAAAAACTGGTCACGCTATGTTATCTGGCTATATTCAAATGTTGAGTAAAAAACATAATCGCTGGCATAATATTATTCCAAGAGATGCTATAAAAAATAAGCACTTTAGGATTAAAGAGTTACAACCAAGACACCAGACGCATTCTTTATTTATTCGTAAAGAACATACTGAACTAGAGAATGAAATGACAAATTATAAAGCGTTCGGAAAAATGATAAAGGATATGTTGGATGCTTTGAGATGGGCAATAGAGCAATGTTATGGACCGCAGGATTTGAAACATAACGAAAAGGAAGATACTTACTCATACGAAGTTCCAGCTATAGGAAATGACTGGGAAACGGGTCTTCCTATATACGATATAGACGGGTATATGAAGACTAATAGATAGTGTAAACTTAGTTTACAGTTTTAGCTTGTTTATAATCTATTATTCTGTATAAATTAAAAGAGATGTCTCCAAATACCAACCAATAGGCAGCAAATGATACCTCTTGAACGACTAGACATAGTTGATATTACAGCAGGTCAAATAAGAGAAAATTATATTTTATTCGAAGCGAATTCCTCAGAATGGCGAGCGCAAGTGGCCAATGATTGGGATTTTTACATGGGGAATCAGCTCACTGTAGAGCAAAAAGCATATCTTATATCAGTTGGTCAACCACCAGAGGCGAATAACAAAATCATGACAGCAGTTGAACAAGTTTTGGCTAATGTCGCGTCTAATGCTCCTATGTGGGACACCGTTGCTCGTGGACAAATGGACGATGATTTCTCTTGGGTTGTATCAGCAATGTTATCAAAAATATGGGATGATTCCACTGCTAATAGGCATTTTAGAGAAGCTGCTGAAATGTTCACCGTAAAAGGATTAACGTATTTTCATGTATATCCGGACTGGTACGCAGACGAGGGACTTGGAGCCTTACGTTTCATACGATTATTTACAGAATCTATGTTCGTTGACCCCAATGTATCTCAATCGGATTTTTCCAATGCAAGTTCAATGATTTATTCAGATTTGCATACAAAAGTCAACTTAGCTGTCCAATTACCGCAATATAGACAACAAATAATGGACGCTGCTGAAGACTTTTATAGAAATGAAATCGCAGGGAGTAATTATTCTCGTGATAGCATCATAAAACGTGGCGAAATGGTTGACAACACTCAACCCCAATTGAGAAAATTTGTCAATTGGGATAAGGTAATGGTCCCTCATGTTTTACTTACTGATTTGACTACGGGTTTTTGGCGTGTAATTCCAAAAGATGAATATAAAACTGCTTTAAAAGATGAAGATTTCCGTGATTTATTAGAACGTGAAGATATTCGTGAAGAAGTAACATATAAACAAAAGATCAGAGAAGTTTTGGTTGTTGGTGACACAAAACTATATCAAGAAGTTTTACCTATTCGTGATTATCCTATTGGAGTAGCCTGTAATAAGTTTGTTGGTAACGCTATGCCGATTGGAGATGTAAGATCAGCGAAGAGTCCACAAAGGATGTTAAATCGCACTGAAGCGTTAATTATAGGTCATACCTCTACTCTTGGTGGCGATCAAGTCTTATATGAAGATGGTGCAATTGAATCGTCTGAAATATCCAAGTTAAATATTCCAAGAGCAGCAATCAGAGTTAATCCTGGTGCATTGCAATTAAAGAAGATTATACGTGGGACACCAGCAGTTGTTAATAGTGAATTATATAATCAAAAAGCAAGATATGAGGGTGATATACAAGCTATATTTGGTGCTTTTGGGTTCCAACAGGGGAATCCTAAAGGTGGTCCAGGAACAGTTGGCGAAGCTCAAATTATTGACGAAGCAAGTTCCAGAAAACAAAACTGGAAAATATTGCCATTATATGAGGCTATTACTCATGTTGCCAAGGTAGCATTACAGTGGATGCCATACGTTTATAATCAGCAAAGAGTTTTGAGACTTGTAAATCCTTATGGGATTAATGAAAAAGTCAATCTTAATCAAATGGTATATACAGATCACGCTGAATCTGTTAAAAAACTTTTCGACACAAGCTCTATTGACGCAGATGTTAGAGTTGTGATTGGTTCAACAAGAGCAAGATCACCACTTGCAGATATGCAAAGAGCATTGGCGTTATTACAGGCTGGAATCTATGATAGACTTGAAGTTATCATGGGATTAACAGGTGGTGAAAATAAAGAAGCCTTAATGAATCGATTAGGTGAAATACAAAATTTAAGCGGTCAAGTTCAGCAACTTGAAGAACAGAATAAAAAGCAAGAAGGCGATTTACAAACTCGTGAACGTGAAGTTTATCATTCCAATATGAGAGCTGAAATCGCAGAGGCTACAAAACCATTAGCGAAAGCCGTTGAGCGTTTGAAATCGCAAATGGAAGTCGAAATGAAATTATTTAAAGAGAAAGCTGCTTTGCAACTTTCTGAGAATAAGTCCGAGATTAACTCATCAAATGGAGCTTCCGTGTGAATAACTCCATAAAAGGAGCATCTTAATGTCCGATACAGATAAAAAACCAGAAGTCAGCACTATCGATCCGACTGACCCGATTGATATAATTGACGCAGCAGAACCAGATAACTTAGAGAGCAAAATTCTTCTCAATAAATTGACTGAGTTTAATGCTAATGATCCACTAAGCTCTGCTGATGAAGCGTTAGAAGCTGAGAAGTTAGGCGCAGACCCTAACATTCCAGAACCCGAACACAAACCTATTGTTGATCCAAAACCAGAGCCAGAAAAGAAATGGCTCATAAAGGATAAATTCGAAGATAATGAAGAGGGTGCTAGAAAATTAGCACAATCATATAAGGATTTTCAAAGTAAAAATGATAAGGAAACGAAAGAACTCAAAGAGTTCAATCGCCTTATGAAAGAAGACCCTAAAGCTCTTGCTCAAATTATCCTCGATGCAGCAGAAGGTGAACCTGAACCAGAAAAAAGTCAATTCACTCCACCGACTCCACCTGAAGGCGGTCTTGATTCCCTAGATCAATATGAAGAAGGAACCCCCACTTACGAATATATACAAAAGATGGATGAATATAGAGAAAATGTTAGAATGGAGAAAATCAGCAAGTTATTAGATTCGAAGTTTGAACCTATAGCGAAAAAAGAAAAAGACTATGAAACGCTTGAAGCGTTAGAAGCTGAAAACACTCAATTCAAAGCATTAGGATTAGATGAAGACGGTATAAAACTTGTTCGCGAAACAATTGCGAATCAAGACAATATGACCCTTGCGAATCTAGTCGCGTTCACGGAAACGGTTACTGGAAAAAAATTAACAACTGCTCCTAATCCAGCTATTCCACCTGTAGCTCAACCAAGAAATCCGAACGAAAAGAATCCTGCTGCTGCTTCGATAATGGGCGATTTCCCGCCACCACCAGTAAGTCAGGATGAAGCGAAAAAACAGGTAGTAGATGGATTTATGCGACATTCACACAACGCTGACGGGCTTGGGGACCAAATGTAAATGGTCTTTCGCCCCGAAGTTAATTAAGGAATAATATCATGGCTGTAATGCCTACATCATACGGATCGGGAACACCCACTCAGTTTACTGACGGAACAGCCCGCCAAGTCCTCGAGCTTGGAAAAGAGATTCACTATTTCAATCCTCATGAAACTCCAATACTTTCAATTGCGGGGCGAGCAAAGAAAAATGTTACACCTGTCCCTGTCTTCGAATGGATGGAAGATGAGTATTTCATTCAACGATCACTGATTACCGCTTTTGGTGCTGCACAGGTTTTAGATAGTGCAACAGCAGGTATTAACGACAAAGGTGTGATCCTTATTTTAGATAAGACATCTTACCTTGAGAACTTTGAGGTTGGTGGTGTTTATTTACCAGTTGTCGTACAAGGTTCTGGTTTAGATGCCAGTGTTAATAGTATGTTAGCATTCCTATGTATTGCCATTGGTAAAAACGTAGATTATGCTACCCCAACCGACAAGATGGTACAATTTGTTGGAATTGATACTATTAGTGGTGATAACTACACCTACGATAAACATGCTACTACTGTAGCTGTTATGACTGGTGATACTGGGACTGGTGCAACTCTTACATTAACTTACGCTGGAACCGCTCAAACAGGTTCTTTAAGTGGTGTCAATGCTAACCAGGCAACCCAAATAAACCTTACCGATGACGATGTTTTTGCTGTCTATGGTTTGACAGGACACGCTGAAGGTGCTGCTGCGATTCGTGGAACCCGTAAAAAGGTTCGTCGCCCGAAGAATTGCACTCAAATTTTCCGTGAAACATACGACATCACCGGGACTGCTGAAGCTGCCAAAATGTATGGTCCAATGGAACTTTCAAGGTTGCAATCAAGAAAGCTCAAAAAGATCAAATCAGACATTGAGTGGAACCTCCTTACAAGGGGAGCCATTGATCTTGATGCTTCTGCCGAAAACCCAAAACGTAAATTCCAGGGTATAGGCGTAGGCAATACTGCTGGCGTAGTACAATCCCACAATGGTTATTCGGATACTGATTACCAGTTTAGTTACTCTTCTGGTACTCAGGTGCAGTTTAACGCCATCCTACGTAATATATTTGAGGACCAACTTGAAGGTTCCCAGGTAAAGGATATGTTCTGCTCACCAAAATGGCTAGAAGCAATGACCAATATGTTTTTAGCAAGTGGAAGTAAAACCACTTTAGAAACCAAACAAGGTTCAAACTCAAGGGGTGGTTTACGAATAACTTCGTTTAACGGTCCTATTGGTGGAGTTAATCTTATCCCTCATCCAATGTTGAGAGGATCACTGCAAATGTACGCAGTTTTGATTGACTGGAATAACTTTGAGCTTCGTCCATTACGTACACGAGATATGATGCTTCGTAAAGACATAATTCGTGACGGTTCCGATGGTAAAACAGACGAATGGTTGATCGAAGTTGGTCCAAAGATCATGCAGGAGCAAACTCACGCAATCCTGAAACTCACGTAGACTGAATAAATAGTCAATCTTGGGCGGGGGTATTTCTTCTCCCCCGCCCATAATTAGGAGTCAAAATGAGATATCAGGAAGCACTTGAATTAATCTTCAGCGCAACACAGAATTTTGGATTATCATTTCCAGTCACTGAGAATTTAATTTATTCACATATAGACTATGTTATAGATAATATTGGTCTTAGAGTTGTGCGTAAAAAAGACACCGAAGAGTTTACAAGTAGTAGCGGTACTACAGAATATTTATTCACTAAAAATAATGTTACAAATCAAATATTTAGAGTTCAATTTGATGAAACACTTATACCATTTGTATCCAAAAAAGATGCTTCGGCCTTAGAGGCTTCAAAGATACAGAATAATTCATGTTATTATGATGAGAACGTTGATAAGGGTGTTATAACTGCTTGTACAAGCGCAAATCCAATAAATATAACAGACGTTGCTCATGGGCTTGTTAGCAATGAAAAAGTAAAGATATCTGAAATTGTAGGGTTATTACTTGCTGCTGGTTCATTATCTGGTGTCAATGGAATGACTCATAACATCACAAAGATTGATGTAGATAACTTTACAATCCCCGTTGATGGAAGTGCATACGCAGTAGCTTATTCTTCTGGTGGTGTATGGCGTAATAAGACAAAGAAAATTGTCTTTCTTAAAACTCCCGATTCTGGTAAAACAATAACTGTTAATTATTATGCAAAACCAGAACCCAGGAATAGCATTGTAAGCGACATTGATCTTCCAGATGGGCTTGAGAATGCAGCTATTCATTACACTCTCGCAAGATTATTGAAATTAGATTCAAAGTTCCAATTAGCTTCAGGTCACTCTGGTATTGCTAAGAAATATGAAGATGAATATTTTGATGTGAATAGAAATCGTGAAATAATGCCAGATATTATACCATTGCCATTACAAACATTCGGGGTATATGAATAATGTCAACATTTAAAATTGAAGTAGAAGACTTGATTGGTTTAGTTAACGACGATACAATGATTTCTGATACATTAACAGATGCAGCAGCAGAGATTATAAATTTATTACCAAAAGAGTTATTATGGTCTGTATCTGAAGTTTCTACAACACAGGACACAAATGGATATTCAGTGGAATCTGCAAGAATTATTAGTGTATTTCGTGAAAGAGGAGTTGACGATGAATTTGTAGCGTGTGAACCAGTAGAGATCAGATTTGAAAGACATTTGCAGGATATAAACAGTTTGTTTTATCCATCAATAAATTTGCCAAAATTCACACTAAAAGATGCAAAGATATATGTATATCCTACTCCTTCTGCAAGTAATGGTTTTCAAGCAAGATCAGTTGCATACCCAACAGTAGTTCATGGAGATAGTACCATAGCAGTTTTCCCCGATGGACTTGAATTTATTGTTGTACTTGGGGCTGCTTTGAAATGCTCAATCAGATTGATGTCTGACGTTCTAGGGAATATACCTAGCGCAATAACTCTCCCAACGGCTCCCACAGCACCAGCAGCACCAGTTTATAGCTATACAGATGCAACAGGGGCTTCAATTGCTGCAACCGCAATTGGATCATTCGGTACAGCACCAAATTATACAGCACCAGTAACAACACCGGATTTTTCTACTTTTGACACAAAGATAGGCACAAACGATTATGAGGAAGCTCGCGTTATAAGAGAGAAGATCGATTCTCAAATAGCAGAATATTCTTCTGATATCCAAAACCAGTTAAATGATCTTAATAAGCAGAATCTTGAATATCAAGGTAAAATACAGGATGAAATAACACAGGCTCAATTAGATCAACAGAGATTAATGCAATCTGCATTAATAACTACGGATGTTGACAAACAAAACAAAATACAAGAATTAGCTGCTACAGTTCAGGAATATCAAGCTAATTTAGCATTATATCAAAATGATATACAGATTTATGGGGCTAAATCAAATGCTCTTATTCAGGATTATTCTTCGAAAGTACAAAGATTTTTGAGCGAATATGCGTCGAGAATACAAAGTTACCCATTGCTTCTTGAAAGATATAATTCAGCATTAAAACCTTTAATCGGAGATAGTAATGGCAGATAGAGTAAAAATTGCAGTAAAGATTACGCCAGTAGAAACCATCGCTGATGAGAATGCCGGTGAACATGATATTATAGCAAGTGAAGTAGGGAAATCATTAGGTGGCAGTGGTGATGCAAATGTTACAGATTATAGTGGATCAGCAGCAAATCAGGGATATAAAGATGGAACTGTTAATTATCTGGAAGTTCCGGATAGTATAAATAGTACCGATATTTCAGCGGAAACGACTGCATCTTTAATTTATATCAAAAATACAGGATTTACATTCAGTACCGCAATTGCATTAGGTGTAGCTTTAAATAAAGCAGTCAAGGTAATGAGTTCAACAAATCTGATTTGCCTATTAGCGCCAGGAGAAGCTTTTTTCTTGAAAGACGACAATGCAACGCTGAATGGAACCAATATTCATGTAAGAACTGTTGATTTGGATGGTAGTGATAATGTAAATGCAAAACACTTAGCAGTTGAATATTTAGTTGTAGATTAAATGAGTTTAAAAAAACAAATATTACCACGATTAGATTTTTCAGGCGGTCAAAATAATCATTCTGAAGCGCGAGATATACGCAAAAACGAACTTGCCTCCGTAAAGGATGTAATTGTCGATGAGGTAGGTAAACTACGCATGATGGGGGGTCAAGCTACTCATGCAGTTATAAATGCTAGACCTTGTGTTATAAAGCCTGGTCATGGTTTGAAATATTTTAAGAGCGATGTTGAAATGCCAATTATCTTGAATGATTGTGAAGTTCTTGGTGATTGGACCCAAGTTGGTGGTTCTACGACAGACACAGTAGAAAGTATTAATACTAATTATCATGGAGAATTTGTTTCTGGATTCCCTAGAACTGGTGCCGACACTGATTCAGAATGGGATTTTAGTGTTTCCTCTTTAAATATGACATTACCAATAAAAGATATAAAGTTGTCGTTATATCTTGTTATGGCGACATTTGGTGGTCTTATTAATGGATTTTATTTCAAATTTGGTACGGATGCTAGTAATTATTATAGGTATGATGTTGATATTGGCGATGTTGTTGATGGATGGAATGAACTAACTTTCCCCCATGGTAGTTTTGACGATGAAATCGGAAGTCCTAGTTTTAGTACAATAACTTATGTCTCGTTTAAGGTACATGGATGGGGTGCTGGTGATAATTGGGCTTCTGATGAACTTTGTATAGATTTTGTTAGAGCAGTCGCACGTACACCTTATTATGATTTTATAGCAAACGCTGATATTGCAAACTCTCAGATAGATATTTATTCAAGAGGATTAGACTTATGGAATCCGACGGGGAACGGTTTACCAGTTGATCTTGGTACTGAAACGACGATGAAACCAAACTACTATAAAGTAGATCAATTTTTAAGAATAAGTGATGCAAATTTTGGTGAAAATAATCGCAATAAACTTATTGGGTATATTGACAATAAGAGATATGGAGATATTTTTAGAACAAATGGTTGGTACGTAACCAATCAGACTCTAACTTCACCAAGTAGTGTCTCTTTTCTTTCAGGTGGAGGTCCATATATTCCAGCAGAAGGAACAATAGGAATAGAACTTTCTTATCTTGCTGGTAATGGGACTTGGAACTCAATTGGGATCACTGGTGTTGCTACTGGTGGTGCAGCAAATCTACTTACAGATGCTGCTGGACCATTCACTAAAGCAATGGTTGGGAAAGTGGTAGAAAGAACCGTTGGCGGTGCATACACTGGTGTAATAACAGAGTTTGTCGATGTAAATAATGTTAAAACTTCGGGCACTATTACTTGGGCAAATCCAAATGCGTATATTATTCGGCAAGGGTATAGATTGGGTGTTTCCTATATTTATGACGGGAAACAAGAATCTTTAATATACGATGCAGCAGAAATTGGTTTATATGCCAATGATAGTTTGTCTTTTGATGTATATTTAGCTCACGCTTGGGACTCAGATGAATTAGCAAGGGTCACTGGGATTGTTTTTTATTATAAAGACTCTGATGGAGATACATGGTATTATATTGGTGACGTTGATATGAATAGGGGAATCCAATTTGTAGACAGGCAAGGTATTGAAGCGTGGACTTATGACTCTACATTTCTTGAGGCATATTGCGGGATGGGTGGAATAGCAATTGTTGCTCCACCAACATCTATAACATACGAATCTCGGAATGGTTTTAATTCTATTGATAATGCTATGATAGACTGGACAAATGGATCGGGATTTGTTTCTACGATTATAATGAATAGAAAAGCATACGCTGGTGGCGTAAAGTGTATTAATGAGTTTGGTATATTACAAGATTATAGTGATTCAATTTTCCCATCTGAAGTAAATAGGTTTGATACATTTTTAACCAAAAAAAGATTAGATATAACGATAAATGATGGTGAAAAGATTATTATTATGGTTGGATATTCTGATAGAATATTACAATTTAAAGAAGACACTCTTTATATCATAAATGTTTCACGCGAATTAGAATATATTGAAGATACCAAGGCTCACATGGGAGTTAGAATAGCTTCAGCAGTTTGCGTTACTCCGTATGGAGTTGCATGGTATAATAAGAAAAGTCTGTACTTCTATGATGATGGTCAGGTAATTGATCTAAATATGAAAGATGGTAAAAAACTTCTCAGTAAAAGTTCATGGGAAAGTTTTATTGCAAATGAAGATGAAATCTCGATTGGTTATGAACCTACTAAAAAACAACTTATCCTCCTAAAGACCGTCGCTGATGGTGCTGGTAGCGACTATGATGGTGACATTTACATTTATGATTTCGCTACACAATCTTTTTGTTTTGGAAATTCTAAGTTCACTGATTCAGTTGAAAAAACGAATTTCATTAACGATTGGAATGGTGATTTAGTCCTTATTCATACCGATGCTACTGGGACTTGCGTTAAATGGGATGATTCCTCTGATGCTTCAGCTACATTGGAGTTAATATTCAAAGATGAAGTGTACTCTACTGCAATTAACAGAAAAACAGTTCATTCTATTTGGCTAACTCATAAGGGTGCAGGAGTAGATAAAGCTGAACTATGGTATAGGAAAATAGATGCTTCTGGTCTTAGCAGTTATGTTAGTCTTGGAAATTTGACAAATAGCACAGATTGGATTCAACAGGAATTCGCAATTAATGTTGACGACGCTTATTCTGTCCAATTAAAAATTGTTCCAGTATCTGGACAAACAATCGCATCAACATTCGAAATAAATGACATTCACGACGTTTATATATCAAAGGAACCACTTGGCTAAGACACGCAACGAACGGGCATTAGGGCACCAAAAAAGCATCCAGAAGGGCGTTGCTAACGGGATACCAGCATTGTCTGATATGACCGATGGGATACCGGCAATTAGAAATGTTATTGGGAAAGGCGTTTATGTGTTTTATCTTGTCAATGGAGAAAGATATTATTATCAATTAACGAAAGGTACACCATAGGGGTATATCATGGCAACACCAGCATCAATAGGAAGAAAATTTGCAAAAACAAAGGGTATCTCAGTTGAGAATATCCTACAAAGATTACAAATGAAAGAAAAAATGGCTTTAAAACGTGAAGGCTCACAAAACAAAGCTATTGCTGGTGTTGGTAAACTTGGCGTATCCCTTGAGAAAATACATAGAGATTTCAACCTTGCGAAAAGCGGTGGGTTCGAGGGAAGCGTTTTAGAGTTTATGAAAAATCCTAAAGTCGCACAGTCGTTTATTGAAAAAGGTGTAGCGTTAGAAGTTAATGCTCCGCCGCCACAGCCAAATGTGGCAGTAGCGCAACCAGTTCAATATGATGGACAAGGATTTTTCCAGAGAATAGGCAACTTTCTAACTGGGAGTAAATAGTTATGCCAACAGGAGTAGAAGAAATTGCAGCAGCAGCGGGAATTATCAAACTTGGTTATGACTATTTCAGTGGAGCAGGTAGAGATAAAGCAGCAGTTAAAACAATAGGGAAACAGAAAGATTTTCTCAAAGGTCAAATCCCAAGTGTACAGGCATTTTATGAAGATTTAAGGGGATTGACTACTGAAGGATTTGATCTTAACAAAAAAAGTCTTACTGAAGATTTTATTAATCAATCTACCGATATACGACAAGAATCTGATGTATTAGCTGGAAAAACAGGCTTTGCTTCTTCTGGGACGGTAGAGTCAAAACGTGAATCAGCATTAGACCGTAATCGTGGAGGTTTTGAGTCTTCTTTAGATAAATTACAATTTGGATTAAAGTCAAGTCTTGTTGATATTGAACAATCTGAAGTTGAAAGATTGAATCAAATTGAAAATCAATTATATACCCTTGATACTGCAAAAGCTCAAGTTGATCGAGACCCTGGTAGAGCTAAAAACCTGCTTAACCCTTTTAAGTGGAGGCTATAATGCCTAATCAAGGTACAGATTTAATTGGTGGAATAGCAGAAATTCTTGATCTCTATGTAAGGTCGAAGGAAAAAGAACGTGATCTTTATAAGGCACAGGCTCCCGACCTTATAGAACAAGAACAACCTGGCGGTGGCACAAAACTTGTTGAAAAAAGCGTTGGTGTTGATGTAAAGCAGCCTAAAACGGCTAAACGTCAAACAGTAAAAGCCGCAGATGGTAGGTGGCGTTATATAGACAAAGACAAAGAGTTAGTGTTCCCAAATGTAAAACCGGAAGTTGAAGACGAATTATCTGAATCAGCTAAAAATCTCTTTAAAAGGCGCGATGATCTTCGAAAGTTGAAAGACAGGCTCACCCTAAAAACGGATCAATTCACAGGTAAAACCAGCAGGATACCAGTCGAAGAGAGCGACTTCAAGCAGCAGAAGCAACTAGAAAAAATGGATGAAGTGCTGAAAAAGAAATATCCCAATCAATACTTTGAATTTGAATTGGCAGGCGAAGAAGAACCTCCACCAAAATCAGCACCACCAGATTCAACTGTTATCGGGGCAGAAGATACTCAAGATTGGATTAATCAGTTTAAAAGGCCATAATGCCAAAATCATTTAAACTAAATAATGACATTTATGATATCCCAGATGATAAAGTTTCTTTATTTATGTCACAATTCCCTGATGCCACTGAAGTTCAATCATTTGTTTCGGGACAGGATACATTTGATGTGCCTATACAGGATGTGCAAAGATTTGTTGAAACGGTTCCTGGCGCTAAACCATTGTATTTTGGTGTACCAGAATCTATCGCAAATTATGAAGGTAGCGTTGATGATTTATTAGAGAGTGCAGTCAAAGAAGAGGTAGAAGTAGAACAACTCAATTTACTTGAAAAGGCTAATCTCGCTACTGGTGGATTTCTTGGTAGAAAATTCCCAGGGATGTTTAAATCAAAAAAGATTGGAGAGCCAAAAGAACCTGGACTTCAATTATCTCCGCAAGAACTGGTTTTACAACAGATGGGACAACCCGTAAAGGGCGATGTTATTGAGAAACCCAAATCTCCTTTATTAAAAGAAGCTGGACCACCTCTAAGCGAAATTGTTTCAAAACATTTAGAGAACGATCCGCTTACTAACGATCTAATGAGAATTATCTTTGGAGAAGAGACTGAAAAGAAAAATCTTAATCGCGCTGCAAAAAACACTATTGTAGGTGCTACCGCACTTGCTGATCTTCCAGCACACATACTACAAACAGTTGTTGATGATCCAGTATTGGGTGTAGCAAAAGTTGGATTAGAGTTCGCTGAGTTCGCTGCAACAACAACAAATAACATAGTTTTAGCCATATCCCCAACGTCTTCTGAAGCACAACGACAAAAAGCATTTGATAACTTATATGACGATCCCGCTGCACCTATCTTCTTAGCGTTAATGGCAAAAGGTGGAGTTAGTAAGGCTAAAAAATGGGCTGAAATGAGCAAGACTGAAAAGAAAACCCTTATTGAAACAGCAGAGATACCAGAAAGCACATTAAAATCTGCACAGGATTTAGCCCTTGAGGGAAAATCACCGCCTAAAGTAGATAAAAGCGGATTAAGACGCGATGAGTTTGTAACTGAAATGCGGGCTGAGCCACCAAAACAAAAAACGGTTGTAAAAGATGTTAAAAAGACAAAAATTGCAGAACCCACTATTTTTGAAAAGAAACCAGAAGCAGTTGCGGAATCTAAAACCAAGGTCGCTACTGAAGCCGATATTAAAAAACGTGGTGAATTACAAAAAGAACAAAATGAATTATTCGCAAAGTTAAAAATTTTAGATAAAAATTCCCCAGAAGCGCAAGTTATAGAGAATAAGATCGTTCGAATGGGAGATGATATTCGCGCTATTGATGCGCTTGGGCCTGAATTTATTCAAAAAGTTACTGGGACAACTCAAAAAGTAAGTGGAAAAGTAACCGATTTAAAGCCCGTAATGCCCAAAACAGTAGAAAAGCCTACCGTAACACCAAAAAAGGTAGAAACTCCCGTAAAACCAAAGGTGGAGCCTACCAGCGTTAAACCAGAGCCAGCTTTCAAGGTTGGTCAGACCGTTCAATACCAAACCGGACGTATGACAAAGCCCAGGACTGGTAAAATAAGCGAAATTGTTTCAAGAGACGGGAAACAAACTTCTTTCATAATTGACAAAAGACCAGTACAAAAAAGTGAAGTTAGTCTGACGAATCAACAAATTTCTGCTAGAAGCAGGGCTGAGATTCTAAAACCATTCTCAAAAGAAAAGCGCAAGCAAATAAGAGATGAGGCGAAAGAATTTGATAATCTTATTCTTGAAAATGCTGATTTAATTACAGAACGTGCGGATCAGTTGCATAGCAGTCTATTTGAAGGTAGAGAGTCACAAAAGGGGATTGATATTGCTACTGGTGAATTTAAAAGGTCGCTTAGCGAAGAATTTGGTAAAACTACTGGAATCGAAGACGTTGGTTTTAGTCCAGTCGCTAAATCTAAAGCCCTTGGTGAATTGAAAAAGCTGGTTGATGCTGACAAGAAATCTAAAACTGGCATTGTAGATGAGGTCAAAGCTCTTGACGAACAGACTTCAGTTGAGTTTTTTGATCGATTAGCGAAAGATGATGTAGTTAAAAAGCCAGTTGGCACTGCAACGCTGAAAGTTAATAAAGTTGATCCTGCTGCTGTACGTGAGGTCACTAATTTAAAAGAGACTCTTAATAATTTGACCGAACAAAAGAATTCACCTGAATTTAAAAACATGACAAAGATTCAGCAGGAGAAGATTCATGGCGCACGTAGGAAAGCTGCTGAGCTATTATTAGAACATAAAAAATTAGACACTCCTGGGACTGAATCAATTATCCTTGGTGGTGATGTAATCCCTGGTGCTGGTGTATTGATTAGGGCAATGGTTAAATGGCGCAAATCCAAGATGAACAAAGCTGATGCTAAATTGCGTGATAATTTAGTCGCAACCCAAGATGTATTATATCAGAAGTGGACTGAAGGTGGACGTTCTAATAAGACCATGGAGAAACAACTTCAGGAAATAAGTGACGCTATAGTGGAATTGGACTCTTCAGTAAAGGGGAAAATAACACCTACCGATATAGATGTTATATCAAAAGAAGTCAAAGATATTCGCGCTAAAGATGCGAAACTTGAGCCAATAGTAGAACAACGATTGTCTACTCCGCTAGGATTAAAAGAGAGCGGTAAAGAAGTTCTGTTAAAAAACACCAGAAAACGAAATTTTGAGGTATTCAAGGCAAACCAAAAGGCTGGTGACTGGAAAGAAAAACTGTCCGATAGCGATTTAAAAGATATTGGGTCAATGGTCGAAGGTACTGGGAATCTTGAAATCTTAGGTGATACAATTGAGGGTGTTAAAAGTAGAATGACACCTGCAAAACAAAAAGTATTGAATGACTATAAAGGTTCAATCGAAAAGCAACGTAAACAGGTAAATGAACATCTGAAAGAATTTGGCGAAGATGAATATATACAATTTCTTGACAATTATCTTCCCCATTTTTATACTGGTAGCAAAAAGAAATTAAATAATGCTAAAGCAAAGTTCCTGAAGAATAGCCCAAATGCAAAGGCACGTAAAATACCTACATTACAGGAAGCAGTACAGGAATACGGATTAACACCAGTTACGCAGAATGTTGCCGATCTGTACGGTATGTGGAGTGAATTAAACTGGCGTGTAGCGACAAGTAAATCATATTTAGGTGAGATGAAAACATTATTAACAGAAGACGGTTTACCGGCTATTATGCCAGCAGTAAAGGCTCCGTCTGATTGGGTTAGATTTAGTCAACCAGCATTGCGTAGGATATATGGTAGTAAAGCGAAAGACGGGAAAGTAATATTACATGAGGGTGATATAGCCGTACATCCCGATCTAGCCCATGGCGTTAGACAAATGGTAGATTCTCCGTTCAATAATGCTTTCACCAAAACAGTACAGGAATTTAATGCTTGGGCTAAAAGAGCATCATTATCCTTTAGTCTGTTTCACCATGCTTCGTTAACTGAAAGTTCAAACGCTGTATTTGCTAGCGGTAAAAACCCAATTAGAGGTTTATTTATTGTTGGCGAATTAGACCCTCTCACAGGCAAGAGAGCCTTAATAACCCAGCCTCATAGAGTTGGAAAGCGTTTACTTAGGGATGAGAAGTTTCTTGAAGATATGATTGTTGAAGGCGGTGTCCAGATTGGGTCTACAAGTGATGCAAACTTAAAGACCATTAATAAAAGATTATTGCAATTTGAAGCGCAATCTCGTGGCAATCCAATGTTGTCGTTCATGGCTAAAAAGTTTCGTCAAGCCAATATAGCGTGGGACAAGGCATTATGGGATAATTACCATACAGGTTTAAAAGCCTATGCTTATTATGATATGACGAATCTAATTTCAAAGAAATATCCACATATAAGTCCAAAAGAAATAAAGAGTACGGTTGGTGAATTTATTAATGATGCTTTTGGCGGACAAGAGTGGGAGGCTCATTTATGGGCAAGTCCAAAGACACAACAGGCATTGAATATGGCTCAATTAGCACCAGACTGGACATACTCTAATCTCCGAATAGCTGGTAAAACATTTACAGAAGCGAAAAATCCTGTACGACGAAGATTGCAGGCACGATATTGGAGAAACATGATTCCAACTCTAATTGGTTCAGCCGTTGGATTACAGGCTGCTATTTATTATGCCTTTGGCGATGAGGAGAAAGGTGATAAACCTTTTATATGGGACAATGAAAGAGGAAAGAAATTTGATATTGACGTTACTCCATTAATGAGAGAATTGCCATGGTTTGACGCTGAAGATAAAAGTAGATATTATATTCACTTCGGGAAACAAGCTAGAGAAGTTATAAGATTTGCGACTAATCCTGCTGCTGCCTTATACAGTAAGTCTTCACCTGCCGTACAGGTCGCAATGGAGCAATTATTCCAAGTAGAGGGTTCTGAATTTCCTACTGAATTTGGAAAAGTGGACGCACTTGATAGGTTTCCTGAAAACATAGGGACAGAGGCGGGATTAAGGATTAAAGCAATAGCGAGTAAATTTGTACCGTTTTCATGGCGTGGAAACAACTTCGCATTCACGGCTCCAATGGCGAAGGGAATGTCACCATATAAAGCCAGTGTTTATATCTCAAAGATATTAGATCGCTATGCAAACCCTGTAATTTTCCAAGAGAGCAAACATCCTAAATACGTTGAAGCATTGGACTCTTTAGTTGAAGATGTGTTAGATGCTGCTGAACTCAACGGTCATGATACCGCAAAAATTATGACAATGGCTCTTGGGGAAGCAAGAGGACGCTATTATAAAGAATTATTTGATGCTATGGAGAAATTCGACGGTAATGGCGACCCGAAGGGTAAACAACTTAAAAAGATGGATGATGCTGCAAAGGCTATTATCAGGCTTCATGCAGGAGCGCGAAATGTTGTTAGTAGCGCAAAAGGTCGCGGAATAAAGGTGACTGATGCACAGGCTGAACTCTTATCGGAAACATTTTCAAAGCAATTAAAAGAACTTGGTTTAGATTAACATTGAAACATACTAACAAAATGCGATAAATTACAAATAGTGATAAAACTGTCAATCATGGGCAGAGAAAGGTGTTAGCACTATGTCACGAACCAAAATATATCAAAACGCAGGAGAGGCATTATCATTCCTCGCCGTAATCGAAGCAGACGGTCAACATCTAGGAGCAGATAACGCTTCTGTTCTAGTAGATTCAAGCGACCGCAGACTAAATACTCCCTTCACAGCAGCAGTTCTTGGCAAAACAGTATTCAATTTCACAGATAACAGTTTTGGTGTTATTACTGCTTATACCAAAGCCACAATTACTGCTACACTACAGGGCGGAACTGGAAACGACTGGGATACTAACGACGTATATGTCATTGGCGATCCATCTTTGGCGGTATCTGAAATATCGAAGATGCGTGTAATAGCTGAAGAAGAGGTTACAGTTGTCACACCCGGGACACCCGTTAATCCATCTTCAAATGTTGCTGCAAAAGCGATAAGGGTCGTCAACAATAATGATCCGAACATTGTGGTAGCTGGTGGTTCTTTAGTAGATGCAGTTTCCGCACCAATCAAAGGGGTCCAGCTATTCGAAGCGGATTCAAGAATTCTTATTGTTAAACAAAATGCCAATGAAATCTACATTGATGCCGATGTTGCTAATACCGCAGTATGGGTTGAAATCTTAGGCTATTAGGAGGTCGTTATGTTTGAAAGAGATGCCTTTATCGAACGGTCCCTAAGAAAGATTACAAAGTGGTTCTATCCGGCAGCTACCGTAACAGTAAGTGCTGCTGCTTGGACAACAATTAATACAATAGCAATTCCAACTAATACGGTAACTTTCATTGAAGCTAGGTTGAATGCAGTACGAACCGATGCTGGTCAAGAAGCTGCTGAGGGTTCAATCATGAAACTGCTTGGTGGTTTTCGCAATGATGCTGGTACGGTGAACAAAATAGACGTTAAATCGCCAATCGACGGTGAAGACGATGCTACTGTTGATCGTAGGTTCTTGATAAGCGGTACGGACGTTCTAGTTCAGTTTTTTGGTGTTGCTGGTAAAGATTTCTCCGTTTATGGGTGGGGAATGAAATCTTCTGTTTCGGTATAATATGAAACTAATACCATTAAGCAAAGGTAGGACAACAATCGTAGACGATGAAGATTATGATTTTCTTAATCAATGGAAGTGGTCTTTGGGGTCTGGCGGTCGTGCAAGAAGAAGTGGCTACAAGAACGATGATACAAAGACAATCTCTATGAGCAGGGTAATTATGAATGCTCCGAAAGATAAATATGTTGACCATATTAATCACAATAAATTAGACAATAGGAAGTCAAATCTTCGTCTATGCACAAATACTGAGAATCAGTATAATATGCAGTCAAGGCGTGGGACATCCAGGTTTATTGGGGTAGATTTCAAAAAGTCTTTCCAAAAATGGCGTTCTAGGATTAGTGTAAACGGGAAAAGGATTGAACTTGGGTATTTTGACTCTGAAATAATCGCTGCCATATTTCGTGATGAAGCAGCTAAAGAGCATCATGGCGAATTTGCAAACTTAAACTTCCCCGATGAAGGGGACTCATCTAGTATTGGAGCAATCTTATGAGAAAATTACTATTACTATTACTATTAACGGTTTCATTCCTGCTCGGAGTAGAGGACGGGTGGAACAATAATGACGACTTCTACCTTACTACTGGGAATCTATTCCTTCAGGCAACTGGTGCGGTAATTGATTTAGACGATGGTGATGTTACATTAACACATTCGTCAAATCTTTTAACTATCACAGGCGGAAACACAAGAGTTGACCGTTTAGAAATTGATGGTGCGAATGATTGGATAGATGTTTCGACTGATTTAATCGTAAATGCCGCTGCTGATATTCAACTTGATCCTGCTGGAAACGATGTAGTTCCTGGTACTGCTGGTGCTGATAATTTAGGTACTACTGCTCTGGAATGGAATAATTTCTATCAAGGTGACGATGCGTTTCATTACTTCGGATTAGACCAAGATTTCAGTATGGAATATGATGAAGATGGAAACGAC
>CALBFA010000076.1 GCA_937888365.1 uncultured Fidelibacterota bacterium
ATTATAATCATCAATCAATCGCCCATTCTTAACTTGCTTTTAAACACAGTACCTCGTATTATTGAAAGGATAGTTGTATAATAATATGAAAACAAAGCCTTACAAATTTCACATAGCAAGCTCTCTCATTTTTCTTTTAAGTGTTTTGCCGATGGCTTTTGCAACAGAATCGTCACGCTATGAATGGCTGCCCTCGGGGCGATTTTTTCAACCCATTATCCTTGACCGAGCCGTCGCTACAACAAATGCCAGCATGCTCTCTTATAATGTAAAAGGAAGTGATGCCGAAAAGCTCTACAGTCCCGTAAATATAGGCATCCAAAAAATGATTTTGCGAAGCCATAAAAACACCAACGAAGCTTATGAATTTGGGGTCGAATTTGGTGTGCATTCTCAATTTACAATTGTCGATTCAGGCGAAACGCTCATGGGTGGATTACAAAATGCCGACTATCGTATTGGAGCCGTTTTTAATTATAAGTATTTCGACTCTGTTTTTCGCATTTCATTGTTTCATCAATCGTCTCACCTCGGTGATGACTACATGTTGCGTAATGATTATCTCGTCCCGAATACGCGGATTTTAAATTATGAGCAAATTGATGTGACCCACTCAATTCAAAAGGGTCACGCTCGAGTTTACTATGGAATTGGCTATAATTTTAGTCCCAATACAGCCCGAAAACGTCTCGCACTTCAAGGTGGTTATTTCTACTCCAAGCCATTTTTAAAAAACAATAATATTGGATGGCTTTATGGCGTTGATGTCAAGATTTATGAACAAAATGAATATGAACCGAATTTTAATGCTGGTCTCGGGTTGGAATTTGGAAGAAACGCTGAAAATCCATTTATGATTATTTTAGAATACTACAAAGGGCATTTACCCTTCAGCACATTGGAATATCAAGAAGTCCAGCTCTTTGGATTAGGGCTCCACTTTCATTTCTAATACGTAACTTTTCAGATAAAAAATAATGACGGAAATTATGTCAAGTCACTTGGCTATAAATCCCTAATTTTCATCAAACATAATCCCAACGCCTATAACGCCTCGCCCATTATGGACACCAAGTGCCGGCGAAATATCCTCGATAAAAAGTGGCGGCCTGCCTGTAAGTTGCGTCAGTTTGCTTGCATATTCTTCGGCTCTATCGACAGCCTCGCCGTGGACAATAGCATAATTCCAAAGCTTTTTCTCTTGGGATAATTTTGCAATTCGATCCAATATTTTTTTCTGATTTCCATTTCGTGTTACGGACGCGCCACTGCTTTTTACGCTGCCATCATCGGCTAAAGAAATAATGGGTTTCAAATTTAAAAGATTTGCAACGCGTCCTTTCATGGGGCTCACGCGCCCACTTCGAACTAAATATTTCATAGTTACGACATCGACAAATAAATGGCTATTCGCCTTCAACGCCTCGACAGTTGCGATGATGTCTTCAACGGATTTCCCATCTAAAATTTGTTGCTGAATTTTACAAACAACCAAGGCTTGAGAGGCGGAAATATTGAAACTATCAATAACGTGGACATTATCAAACTCTTCGGATGCAATTTTAGCTTGCTGGTACATGCCGCTCAATTTTCCAGCTAAATGAACACTTATCACCGTCTCGTAATGTGTACTTAAAAAAGCAAATAGGTTCTTCACATTGGCCAAACTCGCTTGAGATGTTGTTGGATGCATCGGCGCATTATCCATCATTTGATAAAATTGTTTCGCCGTCATCGTTATTTTATCGAGATAATTATTATCTCCGAAAATAATATTAACAGGGATTACATGTATTTGATGCTCATTAATGAATTCAGGCGGTAAATCACCAGCGGAGTCCGTTACTAACGCAATTTTATATTTTGCCTCGTGACTCGCCTGGTACTGACGAAGCATATCGTCGGCTTTAATTTGTCGAAGCGTCGCCTTTTCTTGTAAATATTCAAACAACAAAGCAGGTTCATTCGTATGCATATGCAGTCTCAATCTCTCAGGCGAACCTGCAACGACAACGCTATCACCATATTGTTTTGCGTTATTTTTTAATTCTATAAAATCAATGCTGCAATTTTCCAATAACGCTTCCGTGCAATAACGATATTTTATGTCATCACCTTTTAAGAATTCGTGGCTCCCGACTTGCGGTGTCGGTAGGTCATAATGACTCACATTTCTTAAATTTCCATTTTGAATAAAGGACTGCATCCCTTCAAGAATATCAACAAATCCTTTTGCACCACTGTCCACAACATTAGCGTCTTTCAACACTTTTAATTGGTTGGGTGTATTCTTTAATGCCTCCAAGGCGGCGTCATAACTATGCCTCAAAACCTCTACAAAATCATCGCTTTTATGGATTTCATGTGTCAATGCTTCGCCCCATTTTTTCATGACTGAAATAATGGTGCCTTCAACAGGGTTCATTAATGAGGTATAAACATGATGAATACTTTCGTTTACAGCGTGAGCAAACTCGTGAATATTGACCTTCTCTTTGCCTTTAAACGATTTGCTCAATCCATAAATAAATTGAGATAATATGATGCCCGAATTACCTCGACTTCCTGTCAGTGCTGCCTCTGAAGCGCCTTTTAAAACTTTGTCTAAATCACTATCGTTTGGAATTTCAGCCGATATAGCTTGTACGGTTGAAGTGAGATTTGTCCCCGTATCTGAGTCTGGTACAGGGAAAACATTAATTTTATTTAGGTAAGCCTGGTCGGCGATAACGGCATCTGCACCCGCTAGAAATGCTACGCGAAATCTTTTTCCATCCAGATATTGAATTTTTTGTTGCTCGCTTTGAATCGTCATATCAAGCTTTCTCCCATCTTTTTTGATTGGTCAAAATAATTTACTTTTCACGAAAAGATAGATTTTTATCATTTGACTATCGTCCTCAAAAATAACCTCTGATGAAACATTTTGTCATTCTTTATTCTCCTTTGTCATTCAAAAGCCATTTATGTCAACAACTGCAATCACTACTGTCCTGCTTAGATGGGCATTTGACAGTACCATAACTGCAATAGACACAACAGTCATCAATCTTTGGTTTTAGAACCGTTTTACAGTTCTCGCATTCATAGAAAAACTGACAGGCATTTATGGGCATTTCTTCGTCCTTCTTAAAACCACAAGATGGGCACGTAATCACTGAATTTGTAATCAATGTCATTTAGGAACTCTCTTTCATTTAGATTTTTTGGAGGAGGCGTGATTGTAACACCATTTACATAAACCTCGAAAAAAAATTAAACTCTGTCAAAACATGGGCATGAAGCTTGTAAATATGAAGATTGTCTTTGCTACTTGCCTTTCCATATCAGCTAACATAACACCTTGCAAACTTTTCTCAAGTGAAACGAGCGAATTTGTCATATTCACGTCATTTTCAAGCAAATAGTAAATATAAAAAGAGTCTCGCGAGTCTTGTCGATCTAAGGTCGTACATATTCAATCTAATCTCCTAACCGAAAATAAATCATCAAAATATAAAGCTCTTGCATCGAAATATTACATGATTAAATTTATCACTATTGGGAAGTATGCATATGCGACTCAGGAGGAGATTAAGTTGTCAAAACGTTTAAAATCAATATTTCTATTGCGGCAGAGAAGTGATTTGTCTTGTTTGGGGAAACACTGGTAACTTTGGGTTATTCGAAATTGATATCAATTTAAAATGCAAAAGTGGAGACCAGCAACCACACTAAAAACAGGACAATATCGAAAAGTCCTATGAATAGCGTAAAAAGGGGAAATTAAATGAAAAATATAATGTTAATATCACTTCTACTGCTGTCATCACATTTGACAGGGTTAAGTACGGTTTGGACCATTAATAATTCTGGATTTACATTTACACCAGCAACAATCACAATAGAATTGGGTGATACCGTTAGTTTTGTTATCGCATCGCCGCACGCTGCAAGAGAGGTTAGCCAAGCAAGTTGGGATGCAAATAACAATACAGCTCTTCCAAATGGATTCGAAACGGCTTTTGGAGGCGGAATCGTTTTATCCGCAAATCTAAAAGTAGGGACCCACTATTATGTATGTATCCCTCACGCATCGAGCGGTATGAAAGGGACTATTATCGTCCAAAATTCTACTGGCGCTGAAGATCGTAAAATCCTCATTTCAAACTATTCATTGGCGCAAAACTATCCCAATCCATTTAATCCAAGCACAACAATCAGCTATGACTTAGGAGAACAATCTATGGTCACATTAAGTATTTTTGATATTCGGGGTCAAGAAGTTGCGACCCTTCAAAAGGGTACTCAACAAGCGGGAACTTATAATGTCCAGTGGTCGGGGATAAATGGAGACGGCAACCTTGTGAGCACTGGCATGTATTTTTGCCGATTTTCAACGGGTTCATTTAGCAAAACTATTAAAATGATATTTCTAAAATAAACGTAAACTTTATTCGCAAAAAAAGCCTCTACTTGTCAATGACCTAGAGGCTTTTCTATATCAACCGTCTCTGTTAAAAGAGTGCTATTATTTGATTCCTTTGACGTGGGCTCTACAACCAAGTCTATCTCTTACCGTATTTTGAATCCCATCTCCTCAAGTGTACGAAGTAATTCAGGCCTTAACGTTTTAGACAAACCCCGAGCTAACGGTCCCGACCAAGAAGCTCCGCTTTGCCCTTTATCCTTACGTCCATAATATTCGCTCAATTGAGCATCATACTCCTGAATGCCAGCTTCAAATCCACTGGCATCATAACGTTCACTATGGACCACAAGATTTTCAGGAAGTCTGGGTTTCTGAGTTGGAAATTGCTCTGTATCTGGCCAACCTATTGCCATCCCAAAAACCACATAGACACCCGTTGGCAAAGCCAATAAATCGCCAACCTCTTTAGGATGATTCCGAACAGCGCCAATCATGACGCCGCCTAAGCCCAATGATTCAGCAGCCGTCATGGCGTTCATCCCGACAAGCGCAGCATCGACGGTGGATATAACGAAGGTCTCCAGACTCGATTGGAGGACTTGATTGTTGAGAGCGGTCGCAACACCAAGCCGATTTAAATCGGCACAGAATGCAAGAAATACAGGCGCCTGAGCGACATGTTTCTGATGGCCCGTCAATTCTGACAATCGCAAACGCGTATTTTCGTCTCTCACAACAATAATACTGTAAGCCTGCATATTGCTGCTAGTGGGAGCCCGCCGAGCTCCATCTATAATCTGTTGAAGCATGTCATCTGAAACTTCACGATCCAGAAATGAGCGTACGCTTACATGTTTCAATTGTGTATCTAAAACCGAAGGTTGTGTTTTCACTTTAACTCCATTTTGTTTGTGTTCTTTATCTAAGCTTTCATATATATTTTCATTTCAGGTCAATCTAAATGAAAAAACGACATAAATCCTCCTTAAAGACGAACTTAATTAACTAAAATCATAATATTATGATTTATTCTGATGCCTATGTATGTGGCCGCTCAACATATATTCGACATCTTCGCAGATATTTGTACAATGATCCGCAATTCGCTCTAAATATCGAGAAATCGCCAACACTTCTAACCAGGATTCAACACTATCAGGCTGCTCTTTAATTCTGTCTGCAATCATTTGAAACATGGCGAAATGCTTGGCATCAACTTCATCATCCATTTCTAAAACATCGGCAGCTTTTTTCCCGTCGAGATCAATGATGGCTTCAATACTATTTTTAAGCATTTTCTGAACAATTGTTGATATTTTCGGAATTGTATCAGGAATCGTAATACTCTTTTGACGCGATAATGATGCGGCTCGTGCAGCAATATTTGATGCTAGATCGCCGATTCTTTCTAAATCATTATTTAATTTTAAAAACGCTACGAGATATCTTAAATCAACAGCGACAGGTTGATAAAGTGCGAAGATTTTCAAACATTCTTCTTCAAGTTCAACTTCTTTGATATCAATCGCATCATCGCGTGCAATAATATCATTCGCCAATTCTTCGTCTTTAATGATAAGTGCTAAAATACTATCACGAAGATTGTCTTCAACCATCGTCGCTTCGTGAATAATGTGTTTCTTCAATAATTCAATTTCTCTATGTAAATGAAGTACCATTTTTAATCTCCTGGTTAACCAAATCTTCCTGTAACATAATCTTCGGTTTTTTGTTCATGAGGGTTCATAAATATTTGCGTTGTTTCGCCTTGTTCAATCAAATTGCCTTCGTAAAAAAATGCAGTATAATCAGACACGCGAGCCGCTTGTTGCATATTATGAGTGACGATCATAATCGTATATTTCTCACGAAGCTCTCCGATAAGTTCCTCAATATGAGCAGTCGATTTTGGATCTAATGCCGAAGCAGGTTCGTCCATTAATAAAACCTGAGGTTCAACGGCTAACGCTCTTGCAATACATAGGCGCTGCTGTTGCCCTCCCGAAAGTCCCATGGCACTTTCATGAAGTCGATCCTTTACTTCGTCCCAAAGCGCAGCCCCTTTAAGACTTTTCTCAACAATTTCTTCAAGCTTTTTCTTGTTTTTTAAACCATGAATATTCGGCCCATAGGTGATATTATCAAAAATAGATTTTGGGAATGGATTCGATTTTTGAAAAACCATACCAACCTGTTGTCTCAATTTCACCACATCTGTATTGGCACTGTAAATATCATCGTCTTCAAATAGAATTCTCCCAGTATGATGCGTGCCGGGAATAATATCATTCATGCGATTGAACATCCGCAAAAATGTCGATTTCCCGCATCCAGAAGGTCCAATCAAAGCCGTCACGCTATTTTCAGGGATTTTCATTTGGATATCAAATAAGGCTTGATTCGACCCATAAAAAAAATCGACATGTTCGGAGGCTAGTTTGGTTTTGACATTATTTACCATTGAATCTTCTTTCTAAAATGATTTCTCAAAATTATAGCCGTCAAATTAAAGAAGACCACAATAACAATTAAAACCAATGCTGTTCCGTATTGCATTGGAAGCACTTTTTGGGCATCAGGATGTTGAGTTGCTAAAACATATAAATGATAGGGCAAAGCCATCACTTGATCAAAAATCGAATTGGGAAGCCGAGGAAGAAAAAAGGCGGCGACGGTTAATAGAATAGGCGCTGTCTCACCTGCCGCTCTGCCAATGCCTAAGATTGAACCTGTAAACATCCCGGGTAAAGCATAAGGCAAAACATTTTTATAAACTGTTTGCCACATCGTTGCTCCTAAGGCGAGGCTGCCCTCTCGCAAACCTTTTGGAACAGCCTGCAAGGCTTCCTCACTTGAGACAATAATGGTGGGTAATATCATAAAAGCCAGCGTCAGACTCCCGGATAATATGGATGCACCAAATCCAAAAAATAATACAAAGAGTCCCAATCCAAACAATCCAAAAACGACTGAAGGGACACCCGCGAGAGTGATAATTGCTAACCTAACGTAGCGATTAAATCGTCCTTGAAACGCATATTCTGACAAATAAATCGCAGAAGCCATTCCTAGGGGCAATGCGAAAATCATGGACCCTAAAACGAGATAAATCGTTCCCACAATTGCAGGCAATATGCCTCCTTCAGCGCCACTATGACGGGGTAAATCAAATATGAAACTCCAGCTAATTGTCGGTAATCCTTTGACAATAATATCGAATAAAAGATATCCAACGACCATTACGATAAAATAGGTGGAAAGTCGTAAAGCCCAGATGATGACCTTACTTTGATGATTTTTTTTCATCGCATTTGATACTTTCGTAAAACGCGTTGCGCCATAAGATTTAAGAGGAATGTCATAATTAAGAGAAATATTCCAATCCAAAATAAGGCTTGATAATGATGGCTTCCAAAGGCGACTTCCCCCATTTCGGCAGCGATTGTAGCCGTCATCGTACGAACAGAATCGAAAGGATTAAGTGTTATTTTGGCGGCGTTCCCTGTCACCATTAATACAGCCATTGTTTCGCCTATAACGCGACCCACTCCCAACATAATCGCCGCTATTATTCCTGGCAAAGCGGCAGGGACAATAATTCGAAATATAGTTTGAAGTTGATTTGCGCCCAAGGCAAGAGAGGCTTCGCGAAATGCTCTTGGCACGCTCTGAATCGCATCTTCGCTTACGGTAAGAACCGTAGGAATTGCCATAAAGGCCAGGAGAATGGCTCCTGTTAAGGCCGTTAAACCTGTGTTCAAGCCAAATAAATGTTTAATGATTGGGCTTAAAACAACGAGTCCAAAAAAGCCAATAACAACAGATGGGACACCTGCAAGTATTTCAATAAATGGTTTCAAAATTTGTCGTTCGCTATCACTTGCCAATTCGGCAACATAAATGGCACCCAATACACCGAAAGGAATCATCAAAAGCGTCGCAAGAGCCGTCACAAGCAACGTTCCCGTCATCAAGGGAAGAATCCCAAATATTTCTTTTTTAAAAGATACTGGAATCCATTTTGTGTGCCACAGCTCTGAAAACCCAGGATCCCAGATAAAGCTAAAGGCCTCTTTACCAAGAAAAACAAAGATGAGCACTACGATTAAAATACTGGTAGAAGCGGATCCTACCAGTATGATGTAAATTAGTTTATCTCGCCAAGAATTCATTTAGAATACTTAGTCAACAGGGACGTAGCCCGATTCTAAAACAATTTTTTGACCCTCTTTTGATAAAACAAACTCTACAAATTCTTTTGCTGCACCATTTAATGCACCATTTGTGTAAAAATGTAAAGGTCTCGCAAGGCTGTAGCTGTCATTTTGAACGGATGCGACAGAAGGACTAATTTCTGGTGAATTGGCTTGATCTTTAATATGCAACATTTTGACTTTGTCCTGAGCTTTCACACCGTATCCGAGCCCAACATACCCAATAGCCCACTTATCTTGCGTTACGCTTTGAATGATGGCTGATGTCGATGGCATAAGCATGGCGTCTTGCGTATAGTCTTTTTTCTTCATGGCTTTCTCTTGGAAAAACACATAGGTCCCCGAGCTCGACTCACGCGATAAAACAATAATTTGTTGATCAGGACCGCCGACATCTTGCCAGTTTTTATAAGCCCCCGTATAGATTTTTCCAATTTGTTCAATACTCAGTACTTTAATAGGATTCTCAGGATTTACAACTACAGCAATCCCATCACGTGACGTAACGATTTCATTTGGCGAAATCCCTTTTTCTGATGCTAATTTGATTTCTTTATTTTTAATTTTACGTGATGCGATGCAAATATCCGTTGTGCCATTCAACAATGCTGCGATGCCTGTACCAGAACCACCCCCGGTTACAGAGATTTCAATATTGGGATGTGTTTTCATAAAAGTTTCAGCCCAGTCACTTGCAAGGTGAACCATTGTATCAGAACCTTTGATCGTTAAATATTGTACGGTTTCGGTTTTTTCACCATTTTTAGGACTACATCCTACTATAAAGAAGGACGCTAAAAAGATAATTGCACTCAATTTACTTAATTTATTTAACATAATATTTTCCTTTATTTGTTTCATATTTAAAACGAAAGTCTAAAATTTAAACGATATACGAGAGACGTGTCTTCATTCTCTTTCGTCAAGATTGCGATATTGGGGGCAATATGAAGTTGTTTTTCGGGTTGATAATTCAAGCCAGCAACCACATACAGTTCTCCATTTCCCGAAACATCCGTGCTATAGGCATCCACACGACCAAAGACGGAGAGATTATTTCCTAAGGGGTAATTCGTATAAACTGAAAGTAACGTTTTTGAATAGCTTGATGCATTCGTAGAAGTCATTCGATTGAATTCTCCGCCCACTCTCAATGATCCAAGTAGAGCACCACCGAAACCTCCAACGACAATCGTATGACCTTTTGCGATGCTTGTATCGGATGCACTAATATTTTCATAATCATTGGCTTCATAAGTTGAAATAAGTCCGACATTAAAACCTTTTTTAAGTTTGCTTTCACCATATAAAAGACGAAAAGAAACTTTTTTATGTGCGTCATCTTCTTTTTTCTTATATCCTGTTCCGTTAGAAACAATCAAACTGCTCGTAATGGAACTCAGCTTTTTTTCAAAACCAAGGCCAATATCTGCCGAACTTGCAAACTTTTTCCGATCCATTGCTGACTTTTCTATAAATCGATATCCCCATGTACTTTCCTGCACACCAAATGTATTCAATCCCTGCAATCCCAAAGTCATGAGGCCTAATTCTGTTTTCCAATCTAATTTGGCATTTTTCAAATAGACCGTAAAATCGGATGGACTACCTGAACCTACATCTGTTTGAAATTTGAAAGATAAATTATCACTTAAGTTGCTTTGGACCGTGAAATAGGCTCTTGAAATAGCAAAATCGCTTTCATCAGCGCTTTTTAAATTGTAACCAAAATGAGTGTCACCGCTTATTTTCGTATCTCCACCCATCAATGCGATTCCGAAAAGCATACCCATCGAAATCAAAAGTACTTTCTTCATTGTTTTTTTCTTTCTTTTATTGTGCGTTTTATTTTCATCGCACTATTATGCATTTGAATTGTGAGGATATCATGAGGAAACGATTAGTTTTTTATTTGAACGCATTCAAATAAATCGCAAGAGAATATTTGTTATCTTATAATTATTAAGTGTTTAGGGATATGATTATTAGGACATTGAAAACAAATTAATCGAAATAATTCTAAAATACTAGTCTAAAAGTGCTGCCCATTCCAAGCTCACTTTCGACCTCGATTTTAGCATGATGGAGTCGTGCGATATGTTTGACAATGGATAGTCCAAGTCCTGTTCCACCAACGTCACGGCTTCTTCCTTTATCAACGCGATAGAAACGTTCAAAGATGCGATCAATGTGAACGTTTTCGATACCAAGGCCTTGATCTACAACTTCTATTATTGTATTCATGCCCAATCTGAATCCTCGCAATATGATATTTGTATCCTGATTCGAGTATTTCAATGCATTATCGAGTAAGTTCCCCAAGGCGTGAATCATCATTTTTATGTTTACATCAATCTTAATGTCTTCATCAACGTCAACAACAATTCGAATATTCTTTTGATCAATGAGTGATTGATAATCCATCACTAATTTTTCGAATAGGGTCTTGACATAAACCGATTCTATATATTTTTCATCATTTTTCGAAATTTCTTCAATTCTTGAAAGTTCGAGCAAATCGTCAATAATTTCGCTTAATCGGTCCGTGTGTCGCGAGATAATCTCAAGAAAATGAGCTGCGTTTTCTTTATCGTCTAACGCTCCATCTTGAAGTGTCTCCACATACCCTTTGATGGATGTAATGGGCGTTTTTAATTCATGCGAGACATTCGCGACAAAGTCTCGGCGGACTCTTTCAAGCTTGTGAATTTGTGTTAAATCAGAGAGCACGATTACGATGCCTGTCTCATTCCCTTTTTTTGATGGCATAACGCTACCGATGACATTCAATAGTCGTCGTTCTGCACCAAATACGGATAACTGGCGAAATAAAGTTTCTTGTTTTTCGAGGATCGAGGCGATAAATGTATTTAACTCGGCATGTCTAATAATCTCATACAATTTCTGCCCAATTATCTTTTTATGCTTTACATCAAACATTTCAGCGGCTGCTGTATTTAATGAAAGTACAACGCCATCTGCATCCAGTGCAATAACGCCTTCAGTCATGCTACTTAGAATAGCAATCTGTTCATTTTTGTGTTGTGTTATCGCCTTAATTCGTTCGTATAATTGATCAGCCATTTCATTTAATGATCGCGCTAAACTTGCGAGTTCACTGATATTCGATTCAGGAATCTTTAACTTAAGTTTACCAGCAGCAAAACGCTTGGCTCCTTCTTCCATCACATCAATGGGGCGAGTAATAGAGCGGGATAAATACCAATTTAGCGCTGAAAAAAGTAAAATTACTAAAATTCCAATAATAAGAAGATCAACTTTTATTGAGTTTAATGCATCATCCAAATCTTTTGTAGAAAAAGATACACGAATTATCAAATTTTCAATTTGTGACGATAGTTTTTTCGCTAGATATAGATGCTCCTGCTCTAATGTGAAGCTGTATCGTCTGCTCAATCCTTCTTCGTTTTGTATGGCTTCAATGACTTCGGGACGGTCTCCATGATTATCCATTTTTTGAGGATCTTCTTCTGAGTCAGCTAAAACTTTCCCCGCATTATTAATGAGAGTAATGCGCGTTTGTGTTGCATTGCCAATACGTCGACACGATTCTTGTAATTGATTTGAATCCTGCAACCCAGACATCAACACACATTCTTTTACAAATTCAGCTCGAGCCCGAAGGTCACTAATCTTTTGATCAAAATAGAATTTTTCAATGGCCTTTGAGGAGAAAAATATGAGCAAAAAAATGGCGCTAATTGCGAGAACAATGTACGAAATAAAAAGTCGCGTTATAAGCCTTTGCTTCTTCATTTTTTATTCTATTGTGTGTCCAAATCATCGATAAAACGATAGCCTACACTGCGAACCGTTTTGATAAAATCTCCGACTTTTCCCATTTTTTTTCGCAATCCCATAATTTGAAAATCAACAGATCGATCCGTAACAGGATAGTTATCGCCGCGAATCGCATCAATAATTTTTGCCCGCGTAAAGACCCAATTCGGATTGGACGCCAATAGGTACAAAATCAAGAATTCGGTATTGGTTAAGATGATGGGTTCTCCATCGATTAGGGTTTCTCGGCGACCTTTATGGATATATAAATTTGTGTATTCAATAACACCTTCAAGCGTTTTTGAGCTCGAATTTCGGCGAATATTTGCTTTTACGCGCGCCATGAGAATGCTTGGACTAAAAGGTTTTGTGACGTAGTCGTCAGCACCGACCTCAAGACCACGGACTATTTCTGCTTCTGCACCTTTTGCTGTAAGCATAATAATGCAAATGTGTCGTGTCTTGGAATCGTCCTTTAAAATTCTACAAACGTCGAGGCCATCAATACCTGGGAGCATAATATCAAGAATGATGAGTGTCGGTTTTTTTTCACGTGCCTGTTTGATTGCATCCTCGCCATTACTGGCTCCAATACTTTTATATCCCAATTTTTCTAAATTGTATTGAATTAGTTCGCGGATGTCAGCTTCATCATCAACAACTAGAATCAAATGATCATTTTCTTTATACATAGGCTGGAATATATAAACGATTATGAGATTTTGATGAGGAAATTGTTAAGTATTTGAAGGAAATTCAAATGCCTATCCCTATTTCCTCACTTGTTTTTCGAGTTTTTACCTCGTCATTTATTTTCAACGAGAAATTATAGTGATACGCAAAGCGTTGGTCAATCTTCTCAAATTAGGAAAATAGCGCTTATTAAGTAATTCTTGCTATAAATAAAGACATTTACAAAGACCTTTGAAATTCCTTAAAAGTCTTTTTTTATTTACAGCCAATCGAATTATTCATTCTAATTACATCCAACTCATTAGAACCATCAATCTTAGTTAAAATTTTTATATTGCTTTATATTAGCAATTATTTATTATTGCAGTCAATCAACCCGACGCTATTTTTTATAGCGTTCTAACAGGAGGTAGTATGAGAGTTTTACATGTGTTTTTTGCACTCGTCGTATCCGTGACTTTGGTTTACGCGCAAAGTCAGCTTCCAAAGTTCGTTGCTAAGCCTGATAAGGTTTACAAAGGTATCAAGTACGATGTACCTAGAGATTATAAAATGCCCCTAAAGAAAATGAAAGAGGGTCCAAAACGCGTTGCCTTAGTTTCGTTTTTTACATTCGATCCAGGATTTACACAAACGTATGCTTACTCAAATGTATCGGGTTATAAAAAACGGAGTTCTGGTGAAGGCGCTTCGGATCTTGCAGTCGCCTTTTACGAAAATGGCATCAATGATCTTGTTAAAACGTTTGCCGATTATGGGATGGAATTACTTACTCCCGATCAATTTCTTACAAGCGAAGAGATGACAGCCGCTTATCAAGCTTTCGAAGTTAGAAAAGCAAAGCATAATGTTGCCAATTGGTTACAAGATAAAAGTGCAGAAGGGCACAATACAGCCTGGGGTTATCCAGATGGATATATCGTTACGGATATCGTAGTGGAACCCTATGTTAATTATACTGCACATGGTGGTGTGATGTCAAAATTCAAAGCCATGAAATACACCCCTAAAGCAGCAGATAAACAAATATTTATGGCGTTCAATGATGTTCAAGTACCGACCTCTTTAGGCGAAGAATTGTCGAAGATGCTTAATGTTGACGCTGTTTTAGTTATTTATTCAACTATTTATTGTCCGAGTGAGAAAGAGATATTTTTGCAAAATGTCAATATGCAAATGTATGGACCCAACCCAAAGAATTTGGAGCCTGGCAACGAAACAAAAGAATCAGGACGTTTTTATAGTAGAGGTTTGTATTATCCCGGAACCCGTTGCACGATAAGGCTTCCGATATTAAGTATTAATAAAAAGGAACCCGAAACAGCAAATATTGATGCTACTGGTTATGCGATTATTTTGACTCAATTGGCTAAAAAAATGGGTGATCAAATCAAAAAAGATCTGAATAAGAAATAATGGATACTTTGAGAGAATTCGATTTGAACTAATCTTGTAATTGAATGCACAGCAATTCGCATTGAACGGTTGGCGCATAAAGAATAATCAAAAAGACCCTTGAAAAGTCAAGGGTCTTTTTTTACGGATAATATTATAGTTTTACTATATTCACATATTTCACGAATAATCATTGAAAAATGAAAGGTATTAGTACTCAAGAAACATTATCCTATATTGTTTTGGAAGGATGAGACGGTATCGTCCTCACGCTATTTTTCGCATGTGGAACAAGATTCTACAGTGCTTGCGAATCAAGCGAAACCCAAAAAATGATTAGGACATGTTATTCTAGATATTCAACAGAAACAAATTCAATTCAATTCGGCGATGCACCGATATACAACTCACAAATTTTACAGTTGGTTCAATCGATTTATTTCGACTTTAAATTTCTCAATGCAAATTATTTTAATCGGCTTCATCATTGATATCCCCATTTCGATTCCTCTTCAATTCCTCGCTTTTATCATAGCCTATTTACTGACTGATTTTATCAATGGATTCATCCACATGGTTATGGACAACACGGATAATTATACGTCCATTTTTGGCCCTTTTATTGCGAATTTTCATCGGCATCACCAGACGCCCATGTACACAAAAAGACCCATTCCAATTGTATATTTCAATGAATCAGGTGCAAAAATCTGGCTCGTACCGTATCTAATTTTCGTCATTGTACTTTTGCTTGGTTTTAATATGAGTCCAATGCTTCTTCACGCTCTCGTTTACATCGGTATTCTATCTTCTGTCGCTGAAATATCGCATTATCTATGTCATACATCAAATTCAAAAATTGTTAGATTTCTAGGACGATATAGAATATTACTCTCACGACAACATCATGAGCTGCATCACCAATGCGACAATATGCATTATGCCTTTTTAAATGGCGTCAGCGATTCAATTTTAAACTGGATTGCGAAACGCATCTATCCAGGATATAAAAAGACAACGGATTTACATTTTGCCCACTATTCCCCTGATGACACGTTAAAACGATAATATGTATTAGCATCCTCATTCAATAATATATTTTTAGTGAAATTGAAAAGACTCTTGAAATTACCCAAGGGTCTTTTTTTAAGGGAACATTACACTATGTAATTTAGGGAGTTTTAATGAATGGCGACGATAGCTCAGACTTATGCCGTATTGAGGATCCGCTAAACCATATTGGTTTTCAGTAATCCATAAAGTGATTCCTATTTGATCAAGGTAAACGATACCTAGTTGTAGTGCGACAACGGGTCCATGAGCGAAGTGAGATTCCATTAAACCAGCAGAATTTAAATAATGTGCATATCCAATGCGAAAGAGTGATGTTGCACGAATGGGTAAATTTGTACTTTTATAATTCTTATTAAATTCTAGACCCACTCTCATATTACTCGGCCCTGTTCCAATTCTCAATGTACTCGTTGCATAGGGTTGAATTGTTATATAGCGTGATTTGAGAATACTGTAGGCTGTTCTAAAATAGAGTAATCCACCAAAATAAGAACGGTTGATATAATCAAGTTTAAGTTGAGAATATCCATTTAATGCGTGAAATTTATTTTGAATCCATCCACCTCCAAAATTTCCACACACCAATGCACCTGTTCCAACTTTGAAAAACCAATCCTCTTTTGAAAACTCTTTATAATAGCGAACTGAGAGTAAATCGAATCTATTTTTATCAATTCTGTTCGTAAAAATGGCAAAATAGAGTTCGACGCCATCCCACATTTTTGCATCACCTGTACCGATGTCCAAACGCCAACTCGCCGTCATAAAATCATCATCACCCAGGGGAAGGAGTCCTTTTATCTGACGTTGAAAACCAACATTATCATTCCAATAGCTGAAATTTACTTGTCGATTGTATAGATTTAATGAATCAGTACAAAACGCTGTAGAAAAAAGAAGCCCCAAAAATACGAATCGTGAAATTATTTTGGGCATTGAATAATCTAATATTAAAAAATGACTTGTAAGCCAAGAGAGCCTAGGTATTGTTCGTTATCAGGAGAAAAAGTATCGTAAAAATTGTAAGCATAATAAAATCCAGCAAAGTTTTTTAAGCCTTTCCGGAACATATTTAGGCGTACAATACCTTTTGCTTCCCAATCTCCATTTTGACGCTTCCATCCTGTTCCATCGGTGCCGACGAAATAAGCCCATTTATTAAACGACCCAATTTGAAACCGTAGACGTCCGCCAATTTTCATCTTATAATCATGATTTCGAGAGGTCCAAATCGTTTCATTTCCATGGCGATAAAATTCAATAAACGAGCGTCCGTCGATATGATTCAGAAATTTATTTTTGTTATTCTTATATTCTTCCCAAATGTATAAATAATTCGAGCCTTTACTCCCAATCGTAAATTGTATTCCATTCATCCAAATGGTTCTTCCAAGCGTTGCATTACTCACGGAATGAAGAGATTCATGAAGGTAACCTAAACGCATCATCCACTTTTTAAATTCATATCTTAAATCTGGGCTTAGTGTATAAAATAGTTGATCCAAGCCAAACCCACCTACTTCGGGTGAATTTTTGATAAGCGTTTTATTGGATGTTAAAAAACTGAAATAAAGATTATCCCATCGAACAATATCTGTTAAGGCTGTTAACTCAACGCGATAGCCAGGATTTTTGCTCGTTGTGGTTTTATATCCATGAATATGAGGAGCAAAGAGCAAATAACCTTGAGTCTCCATAATAAGTTCTACGTCCGCTTTTAAGTTAGATATGGAAAATGCAGCAATGCTTAGAATGACGAGTATTGAGTGTTTCATTGATTTCATAGTCATATTTAATTAGAAAAGGATTCGAAATCCAATTGAACCAAGGCCATCTTCCAAATCTTTGGAGTAGCTATCATAAAAATGATATTCGTAATAAATTCCAGCATAATTTGATCTTCCTCGCATCATCAAATTAAATGTCACTTCTCCTTTATATTCTTGTTTTTGATCCCAGGTAATCCATAGACGTTGATTGAGATCGATGAAAGAAATAAATTTATGCGCCCCAGCAATATGATATCGAACGAGGTTGCTAAATTCATATTTATAATTGTGATTTTTGCCATCAGCTATTGTATTACCAGGTTTTCGATAGGCTGCCATACCGACTCGGCCATCAAAAGATTTAAAGAAACCATTACGGTCTTCACCATATCCTTCGGGTAAGTATAAATAAAACGCACCTGGCGTACCGATACGCACTAAATAAGCGTTCCACCACGTAGAACCTGATATTTCAGGGCGATTAATGAGATGAATACAATCATGATGATAATCTCCTCGAATAACGATGCCACCTAAATCAAGTCTCCCACCATAAGTATAGGTATAAATAATCCTATCCATAAAATAAGAATTATCAGGATTTTTCGAAATGTCAGTTGTATTTCCTAAGAGAAACGTAAACGTAAATGCTTTGTAGCGAAAGACATCAACAATGCCTGTAAATTCTGAACGTTGACTTCTGTTTAAATCTTTTTGTGGATGTTGTCCATGCTGGTACGATTCAAGCGTCACCCACCCATGAGAATGCAAGGTAATTTCACCACGAATTTCTTCACTTACAAACATGATTAACAGGACAACTACAAAGTTGTAGATTTTAGGGCAACGACGCGTTTTAATATGATGTAATTTGTTCAGCGCTAACATGTTTTAAATAACTTTCCTCCATCCGCATTCTCAAACAAAATCGTCCGAATGTAACGTCAACATAATAGTGATTATCTTTTTTCCAATAATAAAACACGTCAATTATGATTGAGTAAAAGTGGACTTTTTTATTAAATCAACGTTAGAGAAAACTTTTTAATTATTTCTTTTTAGAAACAGAATTTAATTAATTCTAAAGGATTCTATTATTTTACATCATCCAATTTTAGATGAATGATATCCAGCCAAATTTCTGTTAAATATTACTTATTAACTTTATTTATAAGCCATCGGAATAAGTCGAGACCAACGGTGTCATTCTCTTCCATTTCTGGATGCCATTGGACAGCCAAAAGTGGACGTGACGAATCTTTTGGCTCCAGTGCCTCAATAATCCCATCCCAGGCAGATGCAGTGATTATTAAATCTGATGCAACCGTTCGTATGGCTTGATGATGTCCGCTATTGACATTGGCTTTATCCGCTCCGATAATCTCTCGAATGAGACAATTTGATTCCAGATGTATATCGTGGCGAGCATTGTACCAATCCCCAATACAATGCACTTTTTTATTTTCGAGTTGCGATGGTATATCCTGCCATAAATCACCTCCAAGAAATACATTCGCTTCCTGCATTCCCAAACATACAGCAAGTATCGGTAATTTTTTGGTCCAAGCATATTCAAACATACCCATATCGTTTGCCTTTCTTCTAGGGCTTTGGACGATCGTTTTTTCATGTTTTTCTTCGCCATAAAGTACCGGGTCAATATCATAACCGCCACTCAAAACCAATCCATCTACTAAATCCAAAAGTTGAATCAAATTGCCAACTTGCATTTGTGGAGGAATTATAATAGGGATGCCTCCAGCCTTTTGAATTTTGTCAGTGTAAGAACTTGCAATAACACTTCGATCTAGGTTTTGAATCTCATAAAAAGAAGGAGACACTGCAATAATGGGAGTTTTCATTTTAATCCTTTATATCCTTATTAATTTGATAGTTACCATCTGTCATAACAGCAACAATATGGTCTTTTTTAGTCTTATATTTATTTTGAATATCTAAAAAGCTGGGTTCTGTAATAACCAAATCCGCATTTGCTTCAGGTTTGATTACACCCATTCTATGTTCTTGGAAACCTGCCCACGATGCCATTTGCGTATGCGCTTTCAAACTCGTTTTCAAATCAAGAGCCTCGTTCATATGCCAATTATTTCGATGTATAGCAGAATGTAAGGTCTTGTTTGGATTTAGTTCTGCAACGGGCCAATCCGAACCAAAAATAAGCGGGATATCTAATTTTTGAAGTGTATGAAATGGATAGGCATAGCTGGACCTTTCGCCTAATAATCCATCAATCCAAAGCGAGTCATCAACACAATGCGTTGGCTGTACCGACGCAACAATATCAAGCTCCTTAAACCTTATTTGATCAACAGGATGAATGTGTTGCGCGTGCTCAATACGAAATCGGCGATCTCTTTTCCCATTTTGAAAAATAAGCCATTTCGCCAGGTCCAAAACCATTCGAACAGCTCCGTCTCCAATCGCGTGCACGGCCATTTGTAGTCCAAGCGTATCCGCTTCTTCAATGATGGCTTTTAGTGCTGTTTCATCTTCAAAATCGGAATGGATGAGTCCACAATGATTTTCCTTATTTTCATAAGCTTCGAGCATCAACGCTGTTTCAGAGCCTAAACTTCCGTCTGAAAATATTTTCAACCCAGCAAGAGCAAACCATGGCGATTGTTGAATACCGTCCATTAACATGGATTTAATGTTTGCCCATTGCAAGGCTGGCGCATACGTCAAAACGCGCGTTTTAAGCCAATCATTTTGGATGGCTTTTTCGTAGAATTTTATTCTATCGGCATCAAAAAGCATATCATGAACAGCCGTTACACCGTTGCTGAGTGCCAAGTTTTGAGCCAAATCCAAATATTTTTTAAGCAAATCATCATTCGGGTGGGCCTGATGTTTTAGAACTAAATCCATCGCCCCATCTTTTAAAATACCTGTCGGATACCCATGAGAATCGTGTTCAATTTCTCCTCCAGGTGGATTAGGCGTGTCCCTCGTTATACCAGCGAGTTGCAATGTTTTGGTATTGCATAGAATCATATGTCCGTCATGGCGATAAAGCGCAAAATATTGATTTTTTGAAACATCATCAAGCCATCGACGATGTGGTAACACTTTATCAGTGAAATTTTGATGATCCCAGTTCCCACCGACAATCCATTCCTTCGTATCGTTTGCATCAATATATTGCTTTAATTTTGTATTGAAATCAGATCGGTTTTTTGCATCACGAAGTTGGACAGAATCTAGGTTAGACCCTCCATCCAAATAGTGAACATGTGCATCAATAAAGCCAGGGAGAACGACTCGACCCTTTAGGTCAACAACATCATAACCTGAATCTGTACTTAAATTTTCACCGATTTGAACTATTTTCCCATCCGATATTTTAAGCTCAGAAACTTCTTCAAGTCTAGACCATTGCGTCAAAATTCGTCCGTTTTTAAAATGTATTTTTTTCATGATAAAAACTACATAAGAGGGATATTAATGCAATGAAAGACTTCCATAATATTTATTACGAACATCATGAATTACGCTTAGAAATCATGCCTTAATATTAAATTTTTTCCCTTGCCAAGAGTCTCTTCTTTTAAATTCTAAGTCCAATAAATGCTGCAATTTGGGAGCATTTAGCTTCCAATTTGGAGCAATAAGTAATGTTGGCGGTGTATCGCCAAAAACACGTTGAACAACAATTTCTGGATCTAATTTCTCCAAAATATCAACAAGTAAATCTACATATTCATCTGGGTCAAAAAGACGCCAAGGATTTTCTTTATATTTTTTTGCCAGTACTGTATTCGCAACGATATGAAGCTGATGAAATTTAATAAAATCAAGGTTCAATTCATTCGCAATAAGTCCCGTTTCAATCATCATTTCTCGTGTTTCCACAGGAAATCCCATAATAACGTGGCCACCAACGTGAAGACCATATTTTTGCGTCATCTCAACAACTGAAACGAGATTTGCAAAATCGTGCCCTCGATTCATCCACTCAAGCGTTTTATCATGGATCGATTCAATACCGTATTCCAATGTTACAGGAACTTTTTCATTTAGTTTGGCAAGATATTCCAATAATTTCTCATCGACACAATCCGAACGCGTACCAATGTCTAAACCAACAATCCCTGGATAATTTATGGCCGATTCATAAAGTGTTTTTAATCGCTCTAATTCACCGTAGGTATTGCTATAGGCTTGAAAATAGGCGATATATTTTTCAACTCCGTACCGGTCTCTAAAGAACGGAATCGACGCTTCCATTTGTTCCGCAATGTCCATTTCAGGTGAAATATATTTCGGGACAAAACTGTCATTATTGCAGTAAATACAGCCACCATATCCCTTTGCGCCATCTCGATTTGGGCAGGTAAAATTGCCATGAAGTGAAATTTTATATACAGGTTCGCCGAATCGTTTTCTTAAACTGTGATTATAGTTATGGTAGCGTTTCCTTCCGTGCCACAATCGCGGTTCGATGCTATTCAACTCCCGCTAATCCAAGGGTTTCGGCCTTACCTTTCAAAGCATCAATTACGAATTGAAAATGAACATCCATCTCTAAATTCAATTCTTCCAAACCCAACAAGATGTCTTCTCGACTTACACTGGCAGCAAAGGATTTTTGCTTAAATTTTTTCTTTACCGATTTTGCTGAAACTTCCATAATAGAACGACTTGGACGGACATACGTTACGGCAAATACAAGACCTATAAGTTCGTCTACAGCGAACAATGATTTGGCCATGAGTGAATCTCTCGCTACATTCGTGTACTCTGCGTGGCCCATAATAGCCTCGCAAATGTCATCCGCCCAACCGAACTCTTTTAATATTTGATTGCCTTTATAAGGATGTTCTTCGGCGGTAGGAAATGCCTCGTAGTCAAAATCATGGAGCAATCCCGTAATGCCCCATTTTTCAACATCCTCATTATATTTTTCCGCCATCGCTCTCATGACTTGCTCTACACCTAAGCCATGCTTCAGCAGCGATTCTGATTTTGTGTATTTAACAAGCAAATTCCAAGCGTCTTCCCGCGTATGTGTCATATTTTATATTCCTTTTTTGATGTCTTGATTCATGGGTATTAAGCTAATAATTCCGTTTTAGAATTCAATTCATCCTCTCAATTTTTCGCCAGAGTTACATGCATCCACAATTTTACTGTTTCGTTCTTGGACATTGACGGTTTTGATTGCTGATTTCCCTGATGGTTTCCATCACGACCTCCCGAACTCATTCCAGAACCACCTCTGCCACCACCACGTTCACCTTCATTTCCACGCATTTCAGATGAGTCATCTGGACGCATCGTTGGACGTTCCATAGACCCAATTTCTATACCAACACCAATCCCTTGTTCTTTTTTAAGTACTAATTCGGGTAAACGCATGGGAAGCTTTAATTCATAGAGAAACTCACCTTTTTCCAATGTAGCTTGTATCTCAATACCATTTGCGTTATTCATTGGATATTTGGTTTTGATATCCTCATTATTTTCCACAATCTCATATTGATTTTGAAATTCGAGCATCTGAACTAATTGACGGTCAAATTCATCGAAATCAACTCGTCGTAATTGCATCAAGCTTTTAAGGACTCGACGTTGTTGTAATGGATAGCGAATACCCCACGTCTTTTTAGGCTTGCCCTTTGGATCGATAAATATAGTAAATCCATTCCCAAGAATCTGCATCACTAAATTCGGATCAGCCGTGCGAAAGGAAATATAAATATCCGTCGAATCATTCATAATACCAAACGCATAATGCTGCCCCTTGGGAACAAGTTGACTTCCCCGCCATTCCTGTTCATTTCCATCAATAATGACAACCGAATCGTTCCATTTGCTATTAATTTTAAGATTTGTGCATTGTACGAACGACAATATTATCAAGGATATAACAGCGATTACACATTTATTTTTCATATTCTGTTTCTTTCATTTAAAGCTCTAATTTATCTACATTTTGTATTATAATTCATTAGGATTTTTTGATTAAACTCAAAAATGTACTTCTGTAATTTTGCCCAATTGGCAATTTTTTTTCACCTAAAAAAACCCGATTCCCTTCAATCGAAGTAACGTTGGATAGATTGACAATATAGGATTTATGAATTCGGCAAAATGCATCACTCGGCAATAATATTTCCATCTTTTTCATTGACATATAAGTGATGCGATTTTTTTGTTTTGTCGCGATTTTAACATAATCACCAACGGCTTCTATGTGGTTAATGTCTATTAAATCAATCCGATGCATTTTCCGATCTTCTTTAATAAAAATAAAGGATTCAGGCGAATCACCTGCTTTGTATTCGGAATTTTTACCAAGAAGGACAACATCGACTTTTTCCAGTGCGATTAACATTCTATCGAAGGAAAAAGGTTTATGCAAATAATCGATGACATTCAGCTCAAAGCCTTCGAAAGCATGCTCTCTATAAGCCGTTGTTACGACAACAAGAGGCGGATTTTTCAAGGTTCGAAGCATTTCCAAGCCCGAAATCTTTGGCATATTAATGTCTAAGAATATTAAATCAGGCGATAGTTCCAAAATTGATTTCTGGGCTTCAATGGCATTTTTGCATTGCGCTAAAATCTTATAGCCAGAAATATCCGTTAAATATTTTTCGATAACACGTCGTGCCGGTGCTTCATCGTCAATAATTAAACATTTTATAATTTTATTGGATAGCACCCGTAAATTCCATCAATTAGGAACAATTCTTTCGGACAAATCGAGTTTGAGCTCCACGTTAAAGACACCATTCTCTTCCTTAATTTTTAAATCATGTTTTTGAGGATAAACTAACTGTAAACGCTTTCGAATATTTTCTAATCCTATGCCGTGGCTTGTTTTGTTTCGCTCATTTGCTGGGTTTGCGGAATAGAGATTGATGCAACGAAATGTCAGCATATCTAAGGTGTCAATACCAAGTTCAACGCGAATGAAGGCATCCTTCTCCGCGACGGAATTTCCATGCTTAAAAGCATTTTCGAGAAATGGTATAAATATTAGTGGTGAAATAAAATAGGGGATTATCGGCTTTTGAATATCGATTTGGATATCAAGTGTTTCGCCTACACGGACTTCCTCTAAATCGATATAATTCTGAATAAATTCTAACTCTTTTTCCAGCAAAACTTCTTCGTCTTTACAATCATATATTATGTAATGCATCAGCTCTGAAAGTTTAAGAATCATTTCAGGAGATTTGTCCGATTTAAACAGGCTAAAAGAGTAAATATTATTCAATGTGTTAAATAAGAAATGAGGATTAATTTGGGCTTTGAGGGATTCTAGCTCCGCTTTTAATTGGTGACTTTGGATCTCTTGAAACGCTAACGCTTCTTCTTTGAGCTGGAAATTCTCCTTTAAAAAATGGAAAAGCGATGTCATCCCCACCATAAAAATTTGAACCATGGCAAAACCGATATAAAAACGGTTTGATGGTGGGTGTTTTGGGTGCCAATAGTCGGGGCTAATGCTCATGAAATATTCATGAACTTCCATGACGAGATGTGCGTTGATAGTGATCATCAATAATAAAAGTGGCAAATAGATGTGGATTTTTTTCGTTACGAGGTATCGTGGTAATAAAACGAGTAGATTAATATAAACAATCGTCATCAACGCTAAAGTATGCACAATATCGAAACCGAGACTTGGTAGCGCTAATGTTCGTTCCTGACGCATCGCATTGAGTGTTATCATTAAAACAAAATAACCCAACCAAAAAAGGATATGTTGAAAAAGCCGTTGTTGCAGGAATCTCTTCATTGGCGGTAAATCTAACCAAGAACACTTCGGGAATTGAGCTTTTTCGAGGAAATGATGATTTTCTAAGATAACTCTTAAATTTTATGCCATAAGAATCTAATATTCTACGAATTATCCACGTTTTATCTGATTAAAACTTTGCATGCCTGAATCATCAATTCATTGGCTCTGAAAACCAGATCAATCTTTTATCTATTCCGGCTATTTTTTATATCGCTTCTCATACATGTCAATCCAATTTTGGACACTCATTTTTTTCATCAGTTCAGCGATAAGGTCAAATGGAATTTGATCCATTTTTTTAAAGCGTACACAACTTTTTCCCATGTCTAATTTTCGGGAGGTAAATTGAGCATACTCGTCTTTAAACCACATCAATAATGCGTCATCAGCATATAAACCCATGTGATAAAGTGCTATAAAATGTTTTTGAGATGCAATATACGCGAAGGGTAATGGCAACTTAGGATCTGTATGATAACCCGGAGGGTAAAGGTCATGTGGGACGACAAATCCAATCATACCATAACTCACTTCTTCTCGAAATCCAGATGGAATGTTTCTTAAAATCGTCTCTCGTAAAGTATTAAATGCCACTTTTCGATCCGTTGGAATGGCGTCTAAATAATCTTGAACACTCTTTGCTTCAGAAATCATAATTTATTTTTCAAGAACAATTTTCAATTTTTCAAGACCCTTTTCAAGATCAGGACCCAACATTTTATCCATATCCATAAACAGAAGCATCAAATTCATTGGATAAGCCATCCTACCATTAAAGCCCCATTTTACGAGAGTTCAATTGGTGTCAAGCCCTTGGAAATCCATATAAGCTAAATCCGTCGCTTTAAAGGGTTTTATAAAACGAAGCTCAAAATCTATCCGTTTCCCGTCATAAATTGCCGTAATTTCTTGTTCGCCTTTGCCGACCTCTTCGTTATCACTGTCCCACGCGGATACAAAACCAACGGTGCCGTCAACACCACGATATTCTTTTTTCATATTGGAATCTTGGGTTGCCCAGACACTATAGTTATCTTGATTTTTCAAATATTTTGCGTACTCAAATACTACATCTTTTGATGCCTTAATTTCGACCTGACGCTCAATTTCATACGTATCCTTTACAACGAGCCCAAGCAATAATACAAACACAATGACAATACCTACGCCTGCTAAACTCTTTTTTAAAATATCCATACTATAAATTCTCCTCAATTATAATTCTTAGTATAAAATAACCTATATTTACATGCATGGTACAAAATACATTCCTTTTTAATATTGGGTCAATACGTTTAAGCTCCTCTATTCTTTCAGTTCTTTATCCATTTTACGTTTGCCTAAAAATGAAAAAAGCGTAAAGAAAAGTACAATGAGTCCGCTGACTGCAAATATGATAATGAGCTTATCAAATAATGCTAGAATCGAAAGATTTTGCCCAAGGAAAATATTGTATTTTGCATACGTAAAAAGACTGCCCAAAACAACAATTAAACCGTAGAAACCAAGAATAACCTTCACCTTTATTTTTTGGAATGGTATCGCCCCAAAATAGAGTAATGCTGTAATTAAAAAGAGCGAATTTATGGTAAGGATGATGGCAAAATCTTGAAAATCGTAGATTGATTGTTTTAAAATGAGCTGTCTATAAATACTAACACCTTGCATCGAAATAATCGTTAAAAAATACATCACGGCTATAATCTTTCCTGCTATCCCTTTACTCCGTTCATCCATGTTTAAAAAGGGTTTCGTACTCATAATTCCTCCCCAAAAAGGTCATTAAGTGTTCGATTTAAATTTTTGGTAATTTTTAAACAGAGACTCAATGTGGGATTATATTTTCCTTTTTCAATGAGTCCAATTGTTTGACGTGTCGCACCTACTAAATCTGCAAGATTTTGCTGAGATAAGCCTTTTTGGACACGAGCGAGTTTCATTTTTAAATTTTCCATAGGGATATTGTAATATATATTTACCTATATGCAATATATATATTGCATATTTTTTAAAATTAGGGTTTTATTTTGATCGAGGGATTGTCATTAAAATGTTTCATCATGCTTAATCGAAACTTTATCGATAAAGTATTTTATTAACGTTTATTTAGTTCACATTCATCGCAGTATGCAATTATTTTATATTCGACATTTATTATCTAGAAAGGCATAAATGAAATTCTTAATCCATTCAATAATAATCATATTTTTACCAACAAGTTTACTTCTAGCAGGCAATATTCACGGCTTTTTACGAGATGCTGATACTGGCGAACCCTTAATGTATGCTAATGTGGTTTTACTCGGTACAAATGTCGGCACGGCTTCTGATAACTCAGGGCACTATGTTTTAACGAATATCGCTCCTGGGAATTATACAATAAAAGTGATGACAATGGGATTTACCTCCGAGACAATAGACATCGCGGTTACGTCACAAAGTGACATGTCATACTCATTTCAATTAAAAGCAACTTCAATTATGGGTGATGAGGTCGTTGTTTCTGCTGAACGCCAACGATTTGAGAAAAAAGTCGAAGTCGGTCGCGTAAATCTATCGCTTCGAGACATTAAAACAGCACCCGCATTTGTTGAAGCGGATATTTTTAGAACCTTACAGCTTTTACCTGGTGTTACATCTGCGAATGATTTTTCGTCGGCCCTCGTTGTGCGAGGCGGTAGTCCCGATGAAAACCTCATTCCCCTTGATGGCATCGAAGTGTACAATCCGTCCCATCTTGGAGGCGTATTCTCAACTTTCAATACGGACGCAATCTCCGACGCCGAATTTTTAAATGGTGGATTTCCAGCCCAATACGGAAACCGAATTTCCTCCGTTTTAAACATTACGACGAAGGAAGGGAACTCAAAAGATCACAAACTTTTTGATGAAAAAGGATTCGGTAAATATTGGGATGTCAGCCAATTGGGCGGTGAGATTGGCCTTCTCTCAACAAAGTTACTTGCCGAAGGGCCCTTATATAATGGCTCATGGATGTGGACCGTCCGACGCACTTATTTTGATCAATTAGCACGTATTTACTATTGGTCAAAAGATGAACCAATGGACTGGAAATACTATTTTTGGGATACACAAGGTAAGATTCTTTATAATATTAATCAAAAAAGCAGACTCGCCTTTTCGTCATTTTACGGACGTGACGCTATTAATTTTTATTTTGATAGTGGACAAAAAGCCTCTGTCGATTTTGGATGGGATTGGGGCAACGCTACTAATAGTCTAACCTGGCGATATGTACCCAATTCTAAATTTCTTTCAACCATGTCTTTAGCCAATACGAATTATCAATTTGATTTAGATGTCGATTTTAGAACTGAAGATGATAATGGTAACGAGACAACTCTAAACATTATTGTTTTTAATGAGATTAACGATTGGACACTTAAAGAAAAATTGGATTATTACGCAACTCAAAGTCATACGCTCAGCGCAGGTTTCGAATTAAAACAACTCGGGATGACCTTTATTCAATCCGTCGGCGACCAAACCTTTTTAGATCAAAATCAAAAACCCAAAGTCGCATCGGTTTTCCTACAAGATCGCTGGCAAATTGGTGCTCTTCTCACCTTACAAGCAGGACTTCGAGTTTCAAAATACAGTCTCCACGACCAATATTATATCGAACCTCGTTTTGGGTTGAAATATCTCATCAATAAAGATTTGGCTTTTAAAGCCGCTTGGGGTAAATATGATCAATTCCTTTTTATTATTAATGATGAAAATTCCATCCTGAATATTGTGGATTTTTGGCAACCCATCACAAAAGACAATCATGCAAAATCACTTAATCAATACATTATGGGATTGGAGCAATGGATTGGGAATGGCTGGTATGCAAATTTGGAAGCATATTACAAACCCTACGACAATACCTTAACAACGAATCCAGATAACGATCCTTCTATTGATTCAGATGACTATATCGAAGGAACTGGTGTCGTTTATGGTGCAGAATTCCTCCTTAAGAAAAGCTCTGGAAAACTAAATGGGTGGATCGGTTATTCTTACACTAAAAGTGAAAAATTTTTTGATTTTAATAGCGATGGCAGGGTAATAACCAGTCAAGGAGAAGTCTATACACCAAAATACGACCAACCTCATACACTTAATATTGTAGCGTCTTATACACCAAAAGAAAAAAATACTTATTCTGTGACTATATCCACAAATTCGGGCATGCCATACACGCCTGTTTTGGGTTATACCTATACGCAAAATTCAGGACTCGGTGGGACATCAAGTTTTTTTCAACCTTATAACAATCTCGTTCAAATTAATGGGAACCGTTATTCTGCACGTTATCCAGCCTATTTTCGTATGGATGTTGGATGGAATCACCGTTTCAACATTAAAGGACATCCGGCTGTTTTTAAATTTCAATTGGTCAATGCGACAAACCATTTTAACACTTTCTTTTACAACTGGAATTTAGAAGAAAAAATCGTAACCGCCGTTGGGATGTTTCCTTTCCTCCCCACATTCGGTTTAGAATTCAAGTTTTAGGACAATGACAATGCAAAAATTAATCATATTTATATTGATGGCTTTTATCCTTGCCTCATGTAACAAAGAACTAAGTATTTCTGACTTTGAAGACGACTTTAAAGAATACAAATCAGAAATACGCGTCGAAGCTATTTTAAACGCCAGCAACTTCGAAAAATCAATTATTCGAGTGGACAAAACACTCTTGGTTACCGACACTTCATACTTTAACGGTATCGATGATAATGGTGACTGGGTAAGCTTTTCTGACGACAATAATAACGGAATTTGGGACGAAGGTGAAGCACTCAACGACGATGTTGGCGTACTCACTCCAAGCTTAGGGGGACCCATTTGGGTCGGACGCGGTAATGGGATCCCAGATGCTGGCGAACCTCATATTGACGACTTTGCCGAAATATTGCCTCGCATTCACGATTCAACCCTTGTGTCCGTTGAATTACACGAAAAAATCAGTGGAAATCTAGTCGCTGAATTTGAGTGGAAATCAGTCGCTGATTCATTCGAAGTAAAGCAACGCGGATCTCACGCTGATAATGAAATACCCCAAGTCTATGTCTATACTTATGGTGCTTATATGCCAAAAAGCGAATATGCAAATGTATCCATACAATTCGGTACTGAATATGAATTTAAGTTTGAGACAGTTTCCAATGATATTATCCACGGCAGCACAGTCCCCTTTCCCCCCGCAAGCGAGTTATCAGGCGATTCTACCTTTTGGCGTGATGACACTCTTGTTATTCCTCAAAATTCTGATGGACTTATTCAATGGACAACCGTTCCAGAATGCAATGTCAATGCCGTTACAATCGATAACATCACTAAAATCGATTCCATTGAGAATATTGGCGAAGTCAATTTCCCCTCGATAGAGCTTAATGACGACGGACGTTCTCTTTACAAATTCTATACGATTCTCATGGAACCCGGACTTTATCGTATGGAAATCTATACTTTGGATGAACATTATGCGACGTATTCAACGTCGGCTTTGGAGCTAAATGATGTTGAAATGTCGAATCTTCGAAACCAAGATGAAAAAGTAATTTTGGGATTCGCTGGTTCTGTCTCTTACACGAACTATTATTTTCGAATTGAATAAATTTTTAGACAGAAATATTAATTAGTTAAAATTATAATTCAACCGTTTTAGCGACTATATTGCATCAATGTAGCTTAAGGAATAAAAATGTTCAAACAACCAAACAACATAATATTCGATTTACCAAAATGGATAATTGAATATGTTAATAATAGAACCATTTTTACAAACGATAGTGATAAAATGGCATTTGTTATTAAAGCTTCACAGCGCAATGTTGATGCAGGAACAGGTGGGCCGTTTGCCGCTGCTATTTTCAATAGTGAAACAGACGAATTAATCTCTTTAGGTGTCAATCTCGTGACGACGCAAGGGATGTCGATACTCCATGCTGAAATGGTCGCAATCTCTCTAGCTCAACGAAAACTGGGAAGTTACGATTTAGGTGCTGAAGGCTTGCCAATGCTTGAGCTTGCCACAACGACGGAACCTTGTGCTATGTGTTTTGGGGCGATACCTTGGTCCGGCGTTCAACGAGTTGTCGCTGGTGCTCGCGACGAAGATGCTCGCCATATTGGTTTTGACGAAGGTCCAAAACTCAAAGATTGGGTCGCTGCATTACGAGAGCGAAATATTGCCGTCTCTGTTGATGTGAAACGCGACGAGGCAAAAAGTGTATTGGAAAATTATCTTAAAGCCTCTGGACGTATTTATAATTCTCGAGAATCATAAATACGTTAATTTTACCACCTTTATTGCCCACTTATTCAATTAGCAAATCAATATTTTAATATATTTAACACTTAATTTCCTTGCTTTTCCTACTATATTTGCCATCGCTTTTTTAGCGACTTGAGAATCAACCTCAATCCAATGATTTATTGGATAAAAAGGGCAAAAATGACCGAACTTGTACAACCCGAATTACTAATAGAAGACCAAGATTTAGACCGTGCCCTTCGGCCAAAACGTCTTGAAGACTTCGTCGGGCAAAAAAAGACGATTGACCAGCTTCGCATCTTTATCGAAGCGACACGCAAACGTGGAGAAGCCTTGGATCATGTCTTACTTTTCGGTCCTCCAGGACTTGGCAAGACAACATTAGCATATCTTATTTCCAATGAGTTGGGGACCAATATTAAAACTTCCTCAGGTCCTGTGCTTGATAAAGCCGCTGATTTAGCAGGGATTTTGACCAATTTAATGGAAAAAGACGTTCTTTTTATTGATGAAATTCATCGACTTAATCATGTTGTCGAAGAATATCTTTATTCTGCTATGGAAGATTACCATATCGATATCATGATTGATAAAGGACCCAGCGCTCGCAGTGTTCAATTATCGCTGGATCCATTTACGCTCGTTGGTGCAACAACCCGCGCTGGACTCCTCACACCACCCATGCGCGCTCGATTTGGTATTGTTTTACGATTAGATTATTATTCCAATGAGGATCTAACTCTCATTGTTAAACGCTCCGCTAAGATTCTCCAAGTTCCAATCGACGACGAAGGCGCCTACGAAATTGCACGGAGAAGTCGTGGAACGCCCAGAATCGCCAATCGTCTCCTGCGCCGAACACGCGATTTTGCCGAAGTTAAAGGTGATGGTAAGATTACTGCCAAATTAGCCGATGACTCCCTAGCCATCCTAAATGTGGATCGTTATGGCTTAGATGATATGGATATGCGCATTCTAAAAGCACTTATTGCTAAATTTGAGGGCGGTCCCGTGGGTCTGAGTTCCCTCGCTGTGGCTATTGGTGAAGAAGCCAACACCTTAGAAGAAGTTTACGAACCTTTCCTTATTATGGAAGGATTTTTAGTACGAACCCCTCGTGGCCGTCAAGCGACTCGACTCGCCTACGAACATTTGGGATACGCATTAAAAAATCCAACCTCCCAAGAAACCTTATTTAACTCTTGAAAGACTCTACTTTATGATTTTTGATACTACAAAATCGCTATCTTTATCTGATTTCGATTATGAAATTCCCGAAGAACTCATTGCGCAATATCCCGCAGAAAAACGGGAAAATTCACGCCTTTTGGTGATGAATCGCCGAACGGGCTCTTTGGAACACAGCCATTTTTCAAATATTGGCGAATTCCTTCGCGATGATGATGTTCTCGTTGTCAATAAAACTAAAGTTTTTCCCTCTCGTGTCTTTGCCATTAAAGAAAAAACGGATCATGAAATTGAGATTTTTCTTCTTCGTTCACTCGGCAATAATCTTTGGGAATCTCTTGTTAAACCAGCTCGCAAAGTTCGCGTTGGTAATCGATTAATTTTTAGCAATGGCATCTCTGCCGAAGTCATAGACAATACGGTTTCAGGTGGGCGTGTTCTTGAATTTGACCTTAAAAAGGGCGAATCTCTTTACCCTATTTTAGATGAAATTGGGACATGGCCCTTGCCACCTTATATCAAACGTGAATCAACAAAAATCGATCAAGAACGCTACCAAACGGTCTATGCCGAGACGGTTGGAGCTGTGGCGGCGCCAACAGCCGGCCTCCATTTTACCAACGAAATATTGACGCAATTAAAAACAAGAGGAATTGATGTGCATTCCGTCCTTCTTCACGTTGGAATCGGCACATTTCAACCTGTTCGCGTAGAGGACGTCTCGAAGCATCGTATGGCCTCTGAATTTTACGAGGTAACAGAAGAAACCGTTGATGCCATCAAAAAGGCCAAAGCAAAAAAACGACGTATTATCGCTGTAGGAACAACGTCCGTTCGTGCCCTAGAATCTGCATTTCAGCCACCTCGTGGACTTATTGCAGGTAGCGGCTGGACCGATAAATATATCCATCCACCTTATGAATTTAATGTTATAGATGGCTTAATTACGAACTTTCACCAACCCAAAAGTACGCTACTCATGCTTGTTTCAGCATTTTCAAATCGTGAAAATATTATCAGAACCTATAAAACGGCCATCGCTGAAAAATATCATTTTTTCTCCTACGGCGATGCCATGTTTTTGCAGTAAATAGGGCTTCATTAATGTTTAGAATCGGTAGCGGATACGATGTCCATCAACTCGTGGAAGGGCGCGCCCTAATATTAGGTGGCGTTGAAATCCCTTTCGAAAAGGGCAGTCTCGGACACTCTGATGGCGATGTCTTGGCTCACGCAATCGCAGACGCTCTTTTAGGCGCAACGGCTTTAGGCGATATAGGGCATCATTTTCCCGATACGGACCTAAAATACAAAGGAGCCGATTCACTTTCCCTCCTTCATCAACTTGTTTTAGAAATTGAATCCCTTGGTTATAAAATATCCAATGTCGATTCGACGCTCATTCTCGAAAAACCCAAAATTGCTCCATTTATTCAAGAAATTCGCACAAAGCTCGCCCATGCTTTAAATTGCTCCGTTGACCAAGTTTCTGTCAAAGCGACCACAACAGAAAAGTTGGGATTTACAGGCAGAGGCGAAGGCGTAGCGGCATCCGCTATTTGTTTGGTTACAAAGAGTCCATGAGCCAAATTTGGGAAACATTTTTACAATTTATTGACCAAGCCAATCCAGTCATTGTCTTCATCGTCCTTTTTCTCGCATCTTATATCGAAAATATTTTCCCACCCATTCCGGGTGATACGATTTTACTTTTTATCGCCTATTTGGTAGGTAAACAAAACCTCTCATTTACCTTCGCTCTCTTTACAACGCTTTCAGGAAGCGTTTTCGGATTTGCCACATTGTATTTTTTAGGAAATCACTATGGTCGCAATATTATTTTTAACAAAATGCATCGATTTGTTTCTGAAAATAATCTCGAAAAAGCTGAAAAATATTTTGATACATGGGGAATCTGGATGGTTCTTACCAATCGATTTTTAGCGGGGATGCGAAGCCTCGTAGCGGTCTTTGCAGGTTTAAGTCGTATGAATATTGTCTCAGCAATTGCAGCCGCAACTTTTTCAAGTCTTGTTTGGAATGGTGGCCTTCTTTGGCTCGGTGCAACAATCGGCGAAAACTGGGTCCAAATCCAATACTATTTAAATCAATACAATAAATTTGTTACGATTTTACTGGGCATAATCATTCTATTTTTTATTGTAAAAAATATGTATCACGCCCAAAATTAACGCAATAATAATCATTTAATAAAATTCTAAAGGACCCTCTATGAAAGTAAGATTTGCACCCAGTCCAACCGGTTATCTCCATGTTGGTGGACTCCGAACGGCCCTCTTTAATTATTTGTACGCAAAGAAATTAGGCGGCACTTTTCTCCTTCGCATCGAGGACACAGATCAAAGCAGAAAAGTTGATGGTGCTGTTGAAAATCTCATCAAAAGTCTCCAATGGGCGGGACTCGATTTTGACGAAGGTCCTGGCAAAGATTTGGGAAATGGTCCCTACGCGCAATCCGAGCGTTTAGACATCTATCATAATTATATACAACAACTTCTAGATGACGGACATGCTTACAAATGTTTTTGTAGTACGGAGCGTTTAACGCAACTTCGCGAAACCCAAGCGGCCCAAGGCATGCAAACTCGTTATGATGGTTTATGTCGTCATATGGATAAAGAAGCAGCGGAGAATCGCGCACAAAACGAGGCTTTCGTTGTCCGTATGTTGACGCCTGAAACAGGAGAATTACGATTTAAAGACGAGGTTCGCGGCACAATTGTTTACCCATTTAAAGAGCTCGATGATCAAGTTATTTTAAAACAAGATGGTTTCCCAACTTACCATTTGGCCAACGTTGTTGACGATCATTTAATGGGTGTTGATACGGTCATTCGTGGGGAAGAGTGGCTTCCTTCGACGCCAAAACATATTTTGCTCTATCAATATTTTAAATGGGAATTACCCACTTTTGCGCATTTGCCATTGCTCCTTAATCCAGACCGCTCCAAACTCTCAAAACGCCAAGGCGATGTCGCTGTGGAAGATTATCGCGATAAAGGTTTCTTACCTGACGCGTTGATTAATTTTGTGGCTTTATTAGGATGGAATCCTGGCGATAATCGAGAAATTTTCACCATGCAAGAATTGAGCGATATTTTCACTTTGAAGCGCGTGAATAAAGCGGGCGCTGTTTTTGATATTGAAAAATTAAATTGGATGAATGGACAATACATTCGCGCACTAGAACCAAACATTTATCTAAACGAAGTTCGCCAACATCTACCGAAAAATATCAATGCCGACACATTGAATGATGCTGCATTGATGGCGGTTCGTGAGTCTCTTTCCACCTGGAAAGATTTAGAGAAGAATCTTGAACTTTTCGTCACAGACGATTTTACACCCGAAAATGACGAAGCCAAGGAATTGGTCAATCTTGACACATCCAAAATAGTATTTAAGGCTTTTATTGATAAACTCAATGACGTAGAGATATTCGATATTGACGGATTTAAATCAACGATGCAAGCCATCCAAAAAGAGACGGGTGTTAAAGGCAAATTTTTGTGGATGCCCGTTCGTATTGCCATTACTGGACATATTCATGGACCCGAATTACCCCTTATTATCGAAGCTTTTGGGAAAGAAAAAATCGAGACACGTTTAAAGGCAGCACTGAAATAGCCATCGCAAAAAGGGTCTTATTTAGCTGATCGAAACCATTTCGACAGTGTCGGAATAGTCTTTTAAAAAATTTTCGCGTAAACGTTGATGATGTTCTTTTCGCAGATGAGGGTCCTGTTTAATCATATCAAACGCGACTTTTCGTGCTTCAAATAATAAATCTCGATCAAATAAAAGGTTCGCAATTTTGAGTTGAGGCAAGCCATGTTGCTTGGTCCCAAAAATATCGCCGCTTCCCCTTAGTTTCAAATCTTCCTCGGCAATGACAAAGCCATCAGTCGTTGTCGTCATGACACCAAGGCGAAATTGTGAATCTTCCGTCGGTTTTCGCTCGACTAAAACGCAAACACTACGATGCTCACCACGACCAATTCGCCCTCGTAATTGATGCAATTGTGCAAGACCAAATCTCTCGGCATTCTCTATAATCATAAGCGTCGCATTAGGAATATCAATGCCGACTTCTATAACCGTCGTACTGACTAAAACTTGAATACGATTTTGCGAGAATAGATTCATGATTTCCTCTTTTTCAATCGCTGACATTCGGCCATGAAGGAGAACAACTTTATAGGGAGAAAATACATGCGATAATGTGTCAAATCCTTGAGTCGCTGCTTTTAAATCCATCTTTTCTGAATCTTCGATGAGGGGATAAACCACAAATACTTGTCGTCCCTTATCCAATTGATCTCGGGCATATCCATAGACTTTATCCAGTGCATTGGGGTCAACTTTTCGCGTAATGATGGGTTGACGATTCGCAGGTAGTTCATCAATTATAGATGATGATAAATCCCCATATAAGGTCATGGAAAGTGTCCGAGGAATCGGTGTAGCCGTCATCACTAAAATATCCACATCTTCGCCTTTCTTCAAAAGTGCGCCTCTTTGCATAACACCAAATCGATGTTGCTCATCAATAATGACGAATCGAAGATTTTTAAACGTCACCTTGGATTGAATTAATGCGTGAGTCCCAATCGCCAAATGGAAATAACCGTTTTTTAACGCAATATTTGTGTCTCGTTTTTGAGCGGCTGTCAAAGATCCAGTAATGAGAACAGGGCGAATATCACTCCCCTTAAAAAATTCTATAGCTGATTTATAATGCTGTTCGGCCAATATTTCTGTCGGCGCCATCAATGCGGCTTGATATCCGTTGCCGACAACGATGGCAACCGCTAAAAAACTCACGACTGTTTTTCCCGATCCGACATCCCCCTGTAGCAAGCGATTCATCGGATGGGGCGATTTTAAATCATCCCATATTTCTCTCACGACGCGCTCTTGAGCATGGGTTAATTTGAACGTAATTCGTTTGTATTGCTGCGCTAATATTTCCCCTGTTGATGCATATTGATGCTGCTTTTCTCTATCGGCGAAATGTTGTTTCCGAACGGCGAGTACGAGTTGAAGAAAAAATAACTCGTCAAATTTAAGTCGTCGTTGAGCGGCTTGAAGTCCCTCTTCTGACTCTGGGAAATGGATGGAATGTATCGCATCATTAAGTGAAATGAGTTGATTTTTTGTTAAAAATTCGGCTGAAAAATAGTCAACGATTTTGTCAATATTGGCGTCGATTATGGGTTTTAAAATCCGACGAAATCCGCGAGAATCAAAACCCATTTTTTGTAGGGCATGTGTACTGGGATAGAGTGGGACGATGATGCCTGTGTTAATGGGATTGCTTGTGTCATCGGAAAGTATATCAAAATCGGGATGAAGAATTTGGAATCCGCCAAAAAATTCAACCTTCCCTGAAACGGCGATGGTCATGTCCTTTTCGAATCTTTTTTGAAGCCATTGAACACCATGAAACCATCGACACGTCAGAAATCCTGTTTCGTCGGCGATAACAACATCGAGCCAAGAACGACCTTTACGACCCCGCTTTACTTGGTGACCCGTTACACGCCCAACAATCGTAACGTTTTCGTCGATGCGAATCTTGGAAATCGTTAAAATATTGGAGCGGTCTAAATAGCGTCTTGGAAAATGGTGCAATAGATTCTCGACTGTCACGATACCAAGTTCATTAAGAACAGCGCCCCTCTTTTCGCCAATACCTTTGATAAATGAAATCTGCGTGCTTAAATCCATTGCGAATAATGTAATTGAAAATAATGTTTTTTCCCAAAGAACTTGTCGCTTTGGACATAGGTAAGCAATAAGTGAAGTACAGTGTTCGATTTCTACCGTAGTGCTTATTCAGATACCAATCTCAGTTATAACTCATTATTATTACTGCTATAGCGGTATTTTATCCGATTATCAACTCATTTTGTGGATATACTTATTACATAATGATATTTATACTGCTATAGAAGTAATTTTTGGTTGTTTTAACAATTATTGCTTGCACAGTCAGTATAATTCAACTATAATTACTGCCATGACGGTAATAAACAACATAAATGAAATTGTTTACTTGCATCGCAAATCCGCAGGATTGAGTCGGAATGATTTGGCAATTTTGGCCAATGTTGGAAAGACCGCTATATACGATCTAGAAAAAGGAAAGCAGACAATGAAATGGTCAACAATTTTGGCGATTCTGAATGCCCTAAATATTTCCCTTAGTTTTGATAGCCCTCTTATGAAATCTCATGAAAAAAGCTCTCATTAAAATACACAATATTGATGCTGGAATATTTTCCCAACATGATGATGGTTCATTTCAATTTGACTATTTGAGTGATTATTCAGGCCCTGAAATTTCTTTGACAATGCCACGTTCTCAACAATCATATCTATTTGATTCTTTTCCACCATTTTTTGATGGACTATTGCCTGAGGGTAATCAGCTCGAAGGTGTCCTAAAATTTAATAAAATTGATCGACTCGATTACTTCAGTCAGCTTATAGCTGTTGGACAAGATTTGGTTGGTGCAGTAACGGTTTCAGCCATCCATGAATAAGTGTCCAATAAGTTATGAATCATGCGGGGATATGCGATATAGCCTAAAGGGCTTGCATCAATTTTCCCCACACTTGAACGACCTTTCTATTTTAAATTATACAGCACAGGAATTACGACGCGAAGCTACTTTTAGAGCCACAAAAATGTCCATCCAGGGCGTTCAAGCAAAATTGAGTCTTCGTCTATCGACTCAAAAACAATTGTTCGAAATCGTTGATATGAATGGAACGTTTATTTTAAAGCCCCAAAGTGATATGTATGAGCAATTGCCAGAAAATGAAGATTTGACAATGAAAATGGCTCAAATATTTGGCATAAATGTTCCTTCCCATGGGCTTATATATGGTAAAGATGATGAGCTAAATTACATTATTAAACGATTTGATCGTTATGGAAAATCTAAAAAATATCATGTAGAAGATTTCGCTCAACTCACTCAAAACACACGTGAGACAAAGTATAAAAGTTCGATAGAAAAACTCATCCCCGTGATAGAAAACTATTGTACGTTTCCTATGTTAGAAAAACTTAAATTGTTTCGTAGAGTTCTTTTTTGCTTTGTGACAGGAAACGAGGACATGCACTTAAAAAACTTTAGTCTTATTATTAAGGATAAAAAGGTAGAATTAAGTCCTGCTTATGATTTACTCAATACGAGCATCGCCGTAAAAAACCCTCAGGAAGAGCTAGCTTTGCCACTCGCAGGTAAGAGAAACAGAATAAACTCGGACGTACTTTTTAAATATTTTGCTTCAGAACGTTTAGGACTATCTGAAAAATCTATTCAAAAGGAACAAGAGAATTTGGATAAAAAAAAGAAAATTATGTCAGAGCTCATCGATATTTCGTTTTTAACAAAAGCACTTAAAAAAGATTATCATGATTTAATGAATGAACGTATCGCTCGCCTCACACACTCATAATCCAGATGCATTCTAAAATTGATGATATCGGTTACGCGAAAATTACTTTTCACCAATTCTTTTCAATCCCTATAAAAAGTTTAGCTTTTAGGCTATGAAAACAAAATTAAAAGCGGCTCTTATTGGCGCCGGACACATCGGACGCTTCCATACGCGACATTTGGTACATCATGATTTATGGGATTTTGTTGGGTTCTATGATATCGACTCGAAAAGAAGTGACGAAATTGCGAATGAATTTTCGGTTGTAGCATTTGACAATGCTCAAGCTGCCATTGATGCAAGTGATGCGGTTTGGATTACGACACCAACACCTTCCCATTTTTCTTGTGCAAAGATGGCTCTTGAAAATGGCAAACATGTCTTTATCGAGAAACCCATTACGGAGACACAGTCGCAAGCTCTCGAACTTGTGGCTCTCGCAAAAAAATTAAACCTGAAAATTCAAGTTGGACATATCGAACGATTTAATCCTGCTCTTCAAGTACTGAATACGATGGATCTAAAACCACAATTTATTGAATCGCATCGACTTGCGCCTTTTAATGCACGGGGGTCATTATTGCCCGTTATCCATGAAAATATGATTCACGATATTGATATTCTTTTGAGTTTGGTAAACTCCCCTGTAAAACACGTTGATGCAACGGGTGTCGCTGTCGTAACGCAACAACCTGACATGGCAAATGCACGCATCACCTTCGAGAATGGTTGTGTTGCCAATATTACGGCCAGTCGAATCAGTTTAAATCAGATGCGTAAAATGCGCATTTTTCAAGCTGAAACATATATTACGATTGATTTCATGAAAAAATCGACGGAGCTCTATAATCTTGTTGATGGTTCGAGCCAAATTATAGACAATGCTCGCTATATTGATATTATAGGCAGTGAAAAAAAGATACGATATCAAAATATTGAATTACCCGATGTCGATGCAATGCTGGCTGAACAAACGTCCTTCGCTGAATCGATTATGAATAATACAACTCCCGTGGTGAGCGGCGAAGACGGTGCTGAAGCTTTACGGGTTGCTGAATTGATTCTTTCAAAAATAAAATAATTGTATTAACCCGATAAAAAATTTGCAGATTTTCCCAATTAAAAATGCTCGATAAAACCAACTTTCTTATTATTGTAGGTGAACCTTCCGGCGACACCCATGGGGCGCATCTCATGGCATCGCTTCATAAGTTGAATCCCGAGATTCAATTCTGGGGCACGGGCGGTGACGCCATGATTCGAAATGGACTAGAGGCCAAATATCATGCAAGAACGATGGCCGTTACGGGATTTGTCGAAGTTATAAAAAGTCTTCATTTCTTTCGGAAAATTTTTAAAAACATTATAAATACGTGTAAGATTGAAAAACCCAACGCCGCTATTTTAATCGATTATCCAGGCTTTAATATTCGACTCGGTTTGCAGCTGAAAAAACTTGGCATCCCTGTCTATTATTATATTTCTCCTCAAGTTTGGGCTTGGAAAAAAGGGCGTGTCAAAACGCTCAAGAAATTCGTAAAGAAGATGTTTATCATTTTTCCTTTTGAAGAAACATTTTACCAAGAAAATCAAATTCCCGTCGCCTACTACGGTCATCCTTTATTAGATCAAGATATGAAAATAGGAACAAAGGAAGACTTCCTTTCCAAGCACCAACTCGATGCATCGAAGCCAGTCATCGGGTTTTTACCTGGCAGTCGTATAAATGAAATATCACGCCACAATGCAATTCTGTGCGAATCAATCGACATCCTCTTAATACTTAAACCCGATGTTCAAATTATCGTTGCAGGCATGAGGCAATTACCTCATCACTTATATGGTGAACTTGATAATCATAAAAACGTAAAAATAATCTGGGACAATCCTTATGAAGTGATGGCTTTTTCTGATATGGTTGTCGTTGCATCAGGGACAGCATCGCTTGAAGTTGCGTATTTAGAAACGCCTATGATTGTCATCTATAAAGTTTCGCCCATTTCATATTGGCTGGCAAAAATAATCATCTCAGTCGAACATCTCGCCATGCCAAATCTAATTCATGGAGATCGTATCATTCCCGAACTAATTCAAGATGAAGCGAATCCAGATTTAATTGTACGCTGGATTGTCGATCTATTAGAAGATGAAATACTTCGAGATGAAATGATTCAAGGATTAAAACAAATTAAATCAAAATTAGGAAATCCAGGAGCGACTGACAGAATTGCTTCGGATATCCTCAAATGATTGTACCAAACGCGGGTTCCTAATACAATCGTTAATCTCAATTCACATTGTATTTAATGAAATATTTTTAAGTCGAAATTCCTAAGAATTGTTGCGCTTTACCCCCATACGATGTACGTTGCGAGAGAGATGAGACGAAGAAATGATTGATACTGCCTTCATATTTGCTGCTGGAAAAGGGACTCGACTTGCACCCATTACGCATACAATCCCTAAATGTTTGGTCCCTGTTTTAGGGCAGCCCATGCTCTATCACACGATTAAAAAAGTAGAAGCATTGGGGATAAAGAATATAGTGATTAATGTGCATCATTTCGCTGATCAAATTATTCAATATCTAGACAGCGGACTCTTTAAGCATCTTAATATTCGTGTTTCAATCGAGAAAACATTGCTTGAAACTGGCGGCGGTTTGCTCAAAGCAAAATCACTCCTAAAGACTACTTCCCCTTTTATTGTTTTAAATAGTGATGTCTATTCGGATATCGATTTAGGCCAATTTATTCGTAGTCATGATGCATCAAACCTAGCGAGCCTCGCCATTGCCAAACGCAAATCAAGTCGCCAATTATTTTTTGATCGAAACAAAATATTGACAGGCTGGATCAACAAAGATACAGGCGAAAAGGACATTATAAACGAGGATGGATTTGAATGGGCGTTTCAAGGCATCCACATTATTTCTCCTCGAATATTTCCTTTCTTAGAAACATTCGATGGCTCATTTTCACTCATCCCTGCGTATCTAAAAGCGATGCACCGAGGCGAAATTATGAAAGGTTTTGATACCTGTTCATATTTTTGGTGTGATATCGGGACACCGGAAAAATTGAAAGAACTTAACTTAATATTGGAAAACAGATGAATACACAAAAAATAAATGTCGATGTCGCTATATTAGGCGCAGGTCCTGGCGGATATGTGGCAGCAATTCGTGCAGCTCAACTTGGGCACAAAACAGTTATCATTGAAAAATCAGACCTCGGCGGCGTTTGTTTAAATTGGGGATGCATTCCTACAAAAGCCCTTTTAAAAAGCGCTGAAGTCGCCCGGACGGCAAAGAAAGCGAAGACCTTTGGAATTAATATCGATTCCTACTCTATTGATTTCCCTTCCGTTATCAATCGCTCCCGACACGTTGCAGGACAACTCTCTCGAGGCGTTCAATTTTTAATGAAAAAAAATAATATTGACGTGATTGTTGGCGAAGGACGTTTCGTGACATCCGATGAAATTGAAGTGGCTTCGAAGGACTCAAAAACCACTATTTCAGCCAAATATTTTATTATTGCAACAGGCGCTCGTCCACGAGAAGTCCCAAATTTTCCCTTTGATAGAGAGACGATACTTACGTCAAAAGAGGCGATGTCATTAAAAATAATCCCTGATAATATGGCGATTATCGGAGCCGGTGCTATTGGTGTTGAATTCGCTGATTTCTATCAGGCCATGGGTTCGGAAGTGACGATTATTGAGATGCTACCTCATATTTTACCCCTTGAGGATGATGACATTTCAATAGAATTGGAAAAACAGTTTAAGCGGAAAAAAATCAGAGTTAAAACGAATACGCGCGTTGATGCCATTGAAATAGACAATCAGCAAGCCACGCTACATCTCCTAAATAATGACAAAAGCGAGATAATAATCGCTGATAAAGTTTTGGTGGCCATTGGAGTCCAGGCAAATATAGAAAATATTGGTTTAGAAGAATCTGGTGTCAACATTGAAAATGGATGGATTAAAACGAATGCATTTGGGCTAACCAATATTCCTCATATTTATGCTATTGGTGATGTCTCAGGACCGCCTCTTCTCGCCCATGTCGCTTCTCACCAGGGTATCATAGCCGTCGAACATCTATCAAAACTTGATACGCATCCTATCAAAGAAAACACCGTTCCTGGATGCACTTACTCAACGCCTCAAGTCGCAAGTGTAGGTCTAACAGAACGCGCCGCAATTGCGGCGGGCTACGAAGTCAAGATTGGCATTTTTCCATATAAAGCGAGCGGAAGAGCATTGGCTGTCGGCGCAAGTGAAGGGTTTACGAAACTTGTCTTTGATGCAAAATATAATCAACTCCTCGGTGCACATATTATTGGAAGCGAAGCCACAGAAATGATCGCAGAGGCTGGCTTAGGACTTAATTTAGAAATTACTGCAGAAGAATTGATTCATACGGTTCATGCACATCCAACGCTTGCCGAAATGATTATGGAAGCCGCTCTCGTCGCGAACGACCAAAGCATTCATATTTAATATTTTAAAGAATTAAGTATCGCATTTCCCAAAATTTTGCGACTCTACGTATCACGATCTTAGCTATTTTTATATGCTAAACTCGCCTTTACAAAATCGCGAAAAAGCGGATGCGTGTTGCCAACACGCGATTTTAGTTCAGGGTGCGCTTGAGTCGCGACGAACCAAGGATGATCCTTTAATTCAATCATTTCGATTAAACTTCCGTCAGGTGATGTCCCACTAAAGATTATACCTGCTTTTTCAAGTTGATCGATATAATCATTATTAACTTCAAAACGATGACGATGTCTTTCGCTAATTTCTGCTTTGCCATACGCCTCAAAGGCTTTCGTATTTTGCTTAATAATACAGGTATAAGCTCCCAATCGCATGCTAGCGCCTTTTTCCGTAACATTGCGTTGAGATGGCATCAAATGGATGACAGGATGCAGTGTATTTTCGTCAAATTCAAAGGAATTCGCCTCTGTGATTCCGCAAACGTTTCGAGCAAAATCAATGATGGCAATCTGGAGCCCAAGGCAAATACCTAAAAATGGAATTTTATTGTCCCGCGCATAGGATGACGCTCTAATTTTCCCTTCAATTCCTCTCTCTCCAAAACCTCCAGGTATCAATATTCCTTGAATATCTTTGAACGCTTTCTTGCAGGATTGTTCGGATTTTAGTTTTTCAGAATCTATCCATTCAATTTTTACTTTTGCATCATTATCAACGCCTGCATGAATAAAAGACTCAAGAATACTTTTATAAGCATCAATCATTTGTGTATATTTTCCAATAATACCGATAGTTACAAAATCTTTGGGTTCAAGCACACCTTTGACAAATTTTTTAAGATAATTTAATTCGATCTTAGGTCGAGATATTCCTAACCCAAGGTGTTCCAAAACTCTATCTGCAAAACATTCTTCCTCTAATAGTACAGGAACTTCATAAATTGTTTTGGCATCTAATCCTTGAATGATGCAATTTTTGCTGACGCTGGTAAAAAGCGCAAGCTTCGTTTTAACGTCATCTGACATGGGATAAGAACTTCTACAGAATAAAATATTGGGTTGTAGTCCAATTTCACGCAAACGCATGACAGAATGTTGCGTTGGTTTCGTTTTAAGTTCTTCACTAGCTTCTACATACGGTATTAATGTAACATGCACAATTATGACATTCTCACGACCGCGTTCATTTTGAAATTGACGTACAGATTCCAAAAATGACAGACTTTCGATATCGCCGACGGTTCCGCCAATTTCAGTAATAACGATGTCGCATTGGTCGTCACTTTCTTCAATCAAGCGCATCCGACGCTGAATTTCGTCCGTAATATGTGGAATGATTTGGACGGTAGCGCCTAAATAATCGCCTCGGCGTTCTCGCTCCAAAACACTATAATAGATGCGACCCGCCGTTGTATTATTGGCTCGCGTCATGTTAATGTCAAGAAATCGCTCATAATGACCTAAATCCAAGTCTGTCTCGGTTCCGTCGTCTAAAACAAATACTTCGCCATGCTGGTAAGGATTCATAGTCCCTGGATCAACATTTAAGTACGGATCAAATTTTTGAATATTAACGCTAAAGCCGCGCTTTTTTAATAAATAACCTAACGAAGCTGCAGCAATACCTTTTCCAAGTCCCGAAATAACACCTCCGGTAACAATAACATATTTTGTTGATGACTTATTCACACTGCTTTTCCTTTTGGTCTAGTTTGTTGAAATAAAAAAGCCGCAATGCGTATTGCAGCTAGTCGTTGGTCGATGATGAGAAGCGAGTATGTTGCCCCTCTTTGGATTCACGTTAGTCTTTGATTACCTGCGGAACTTTAAAATAGGTTCCGTCCGTATCCGGTGCATTTTGGACAGCGCTTTTGACATTTAACGATTTACGATTTGTATCAGAACGGAGATGATTGACTTGGTCATAAACATGCGTTAAAGGCTGGACGCCATTCGTATCAACTTTCTGTAATTGCTTCACATACCCAAGAATATCGCTCAACTGCTCTGAATACGTCTCGACTTCTTGCTCACTCAAATCTAGGCGGGCTAATTTCGCAATATGGAGGACTTCTTCTCGGCTAATTTTCGTCATGGACGGAATATATAATCTGAAGGTTGCTTGTCAAACCATACTCAGTATTCTTTAAACATTAATAAAACGAATAATTCTAAATGCTTTGAAAGATTAACTCCATGCTTTCTAATTGAGAAACATTAGATTGTACCATGTCTCCAACATGTTCATCGCAAAAACACAAAAATGCAGCTCTCATTCTTGCAGGTGGAAATGGGACACGATTTGGATCTGAAACACCTAAACAATTTCTAAAACTAAGAAAAAGAATGATTCTTGATTATTCTTTGCACACTTTTTTGAATCATCCTCAAATTCATCAAGTCATTCTTGTCGCTCCAGCAACTTGGTTAAAAAAACTAACATTTCTCTATCCAAAAATAACGATTGTAGAAGGTGGAAATACACGTAAAAAGTCATCCATGAATGGCTTAAACGCGTGCGATAAAGACACACAGACAGTACTTATTCATGATGCCGCGAGACCCTTTGTGAGTGGAGAAATTATCAATCGAGTTTTGGACGCTCTAAATTCTTATGATGCGATTGCTCCGACTATTGCATCAGCTGATACTATTTATCATGTGGAGGATCGATCCATAATTGATATCCCCCATCGAAACACGCTTGCATTAGCTCAAACGCCGCAAGGATTCAATTATCAAATGATATTGAAGGCGCATCAAACAATTGAGGCCGATGCCAGCGATGATATTCGTTTGGCTCAAATGTTGGGTGTAAAATGTTCAACGGTGGAAGGTGATGGACACAATTTTAAAATCACAAGATCACTCGATATGGCAATGGCCGAAACAATTCTGGACTCAAGATAATGTCCGCTTCCTATACGTCAATTCTTGACTTTATCTATACTTCTGAAAAAGAACGAACGTCTCTTTTACCCTTATTTGAACATTTTCAATCACTCGAATTGCCTATTCGAATGGTTAAAATTCATCGGCGGAATCTCTTTAAGCGATATATCCGAGAGCTAGCGCCTCATGTTGTCGTGGCTTATGATTTAGTCATCCCTCGCATTAAAAAGGCTGGCTGGCGAGGAAAAACAATCTACGTTGATCATGGTTTGAGTCCAGTAAAATACTACGCCTATCGCTATGACACCTTCCATTCCATTGATTTACTCTTTTATCCTGGACCTGTATTTAAAGACATCATGCACGTCATTAATCCTGCATTTAAGAATGGCCTTTTGGGAGGTTTGTCCAAAATGGATGATTTTGTCTCGCAGAAAATCAATCGCGATGTCTTTTGCGGTGAACTCGGTTTAGATGCATCGAAACCAATTATACTTTTTGCACCAACTTGGGGTGGCAAATACAATGCTGATTGGGGAATCGGGAATGCAAAATATTTAGAGGGTTACCCCAATTTAGTGATAAGTCCGCACCCCGCAGATTATCGCGCTGCGAAGAAATTTAAGGCCATATTGCCTAAGAAACCAGGAAGCACCGATTCACTTATAAAATTAGCTGATGTTGTCATCAGTGATGTTTCGTCTGTCGTTGGAGAAGCATCGATATTAGGCAAAACAATTATTCAAATTCGACTTCCTAATTATCCTGGTTGTTTTCCTGTCCCCGATAAACGAAAGTCCGGTACTTGGTTGAGTGATAACCAATTACAGAAGTTTATCAATGTCTCAGATCCCGTTAATCGACCTTTTAAATGTGCGTTTTTAGACAAAGATTGGATTATGGGATATACCTGTGAGCCCAAGGATTTAATCCCGACTCTAAACTTCGCTTGTGCCAAATCACAGACTTTCGAAAAAGAACAAACATATTGGAATATGCAAAATTGTTATAAACCTGATGGCAATACGAATGGTCGTTTGGCGAAAATGATTCTTAATTTTATAGAAACTGGAGAATTAAAACAGCTTGAGTAAGAGATTTGTGCAACTATTTTGAGCGGTGAAATTTGCAAAATTAACCTCAATATTTTCAACTCGAAGAAATTTTAACTGAGACTTTTGATGAACGTCGCAATCATACTGGCTGGTGGAAAAGGTGAACGTTTCGGGGGTGAAGTTCCAAAGCAATTCGTTGTTCTTCATGGGCATCGCGTTATGGATTATGCTATCAAAGCATTTGAGCAACATCCAGCAATTGACCAAATAATTATTGTCGTTCCTGCCAATTGGAAATCAGAAATCATTGCCGAATATCCACAACATACCGTCGTCCTTGGGGGAAACACGCGCCGAGAGTCATCATATAATGGCCTCATCGCTTGTCCTACAAATACAGACAATGTTTTATTTCATGACGCCGCTCGCCCATTTTTAGATTACGACACAATCCAACGTGTTATTGATGGCTTAAAAATAGCAAGCGCTGTTGATACAGCGATACCCGCGACGGATACGATTATCGAGGTCAAGGAGAGCAAAATTACGGATATGCCTATTCGCGATTTTTTATTTCAAGGCCAAACACCTCAAGGTTTTCATTATGATGTTATTCGCAAAGCCCATGAAACAATCTCCGTCGAAACAACGGATGATATACGACTCGCAATGGAAATGGGCATTGAATGTATTTCTGTTGCAGGCTCTCAATTCAATTTCAAAATTACGTCTTCAAATGATTTATATATGGCTGAAAGAGTCACACAAATTAATGCCCGAAAAACCAATAAAATTCCAAATTTTAAAGGAAAAAAAGTGCTCGTTTTTGGTGGAACAGGTGGCATTGGTTCTGCTTTGGTTAAGCGCTTAATCGAGGACGATGCAATCGTAACATCATTAGGCTCCGAAGTCGATATTAGCCAAAAGTCATTACCCGATAATCTGAATCAAGAATGGGATATAATCATTCATTCAGCAGGTCTATTTATAAAAAAACCTTTTGCCGAATTAAGTGTGAACGAATGGGACAATGTGATGTCTATTAATTTCCGGTCGGCGTTTTTAGTCGCTCAACTTGCACACAAAACCATGAAAGAAGGTGGATGGCTTACATTTATTGGCTCAAGCTCATCGCATCGAGGTCGTACAAGTCAGTCGGTTTATGCGGCGTCGAAAGCGGCACTCAACAATTTAACGCAATCTCTTGCCGCCGAGTTTTTGGATAATCATATTCGCGTCAATTGCATCAATCCTCCACGAACTGACACTGCCATGCGTCATAAAGCATTCCCCGGCGAGAATAAAAATTTACTCGCTAACCCCAAAAATGTCGCTGAAGACATCCTTCGTTATTGCGATGGTGATGAAACAGGTCATATTGTAAATTTAAAATATTCGCATCAATTTCAAGCCAGCCGATGATTCAATCCTTAGCAAAAGTTACGAAAGCTATTGACCAAGTAGGTTTAGCATATATTGTCGGAGACGAATCTCTGCTAGGCTTATCTGAGAATAATCTCGACCAATATCGCTTTAATCCCGTGCTGTTTCAGCTCCCCGTTTCCATGGCATGGTTGCGTTATATTGCCCTTGCATTGATGCTTTTTTCCCAAGGCATCATAGTAAAACCTAAAATCGTGTACGGTCAGTTCAGACTCAAAATTAGAGCTAAATTAGGACCTCTAAAAAAGGCTCAAAACTTTATTTTCTTAATTCCACTCAAACAATCTGAAGACCAATTCTTTATCAAAGAAATTGGACGTTCATGTCATTTCCCAATATCTTCAATACTCCCCCTTGAAACTGTTATGTATCAACATATCCCATTGTGGGTTCCACATAATTTAGATGAATTCGCTCTGCGCTATCGTAAAGAGTTACTGTCCAACAGCTATAGAAAACACAGCGTTGTATTTGATAAAGAATCAGCCCAAAAAGCAGAATCGATGTTATTTAAAATCGCTGATATATTGAATCATCAAAATAGTCATTGGTGGTTAGAAGGCGGCACACTTCTTGGTCTTTATCGCGATGGGAAGCTACTTGATTGGGATCATGATATTGATTTGGGCCTTCGATTTGAATCAGAAGCTCAAGTTAATGGGCTTTTAAAAGTCTTGAAAAAAACAGAATATTTTATCAAAATTTTAGATTTTCCTAAGAAAAAAGAACTCTGGAAACCTGGAAAAATACGTCTTTTTAAAATTTTCCCGCGCCGTTTCTATTTCTTCCATACGGATCTATGTGTCGATCTTTTTATTTTTTACCGCGAAGACCTTTTAGGCATGGATGAACCCGTCTATAAATATGTCGTCCACGAGCGTAATGGGTACCACCCCTCTTCTATTCTTGATGACCTTGACGACCTTATGTATCGTGGGCATCGATTGGGTCGTCCAAGAGATGCCGAGGCATTTCTCGCAAGTAAATATGGCGAAAACTGGAAAACACCCGTAAAAGAATGGCATGTCGCCATCGATGATAAAACCATATTGAATAATATGGAAAATTCTTGATTTAATGGTATTTTCTCTTCCTGGTAATTCAGCCGATTTCTTAAACGAACTCACGTCAAAACGCATCATTATTATCGGAAATGGCCCAAGTGCAATTGGCCAAAATAGAGGTCATGATATCGACACATTTGATACCATTATTCGAATTAATAATTTTGTGACGGACGGAATGGAAACTCAAGTTGGCTCACGTACGGACATTTGGGTTAATGGTGCCAATCAAGGGCTCAAGAGACGTTCAATCATCCCAAAAAATATTCTTGTCATGATTCCACCTAGTGTTTTGGCGCGAAAAGGTGACTCAATCCATAAGCGCATCAAAAATCGTTTATCTACGAAACAGTATTATATGCTCCCTATTGACATCATGACGCAGATGGAAGAGGCGTGTGAAATTTCTCGGCCAACGACAGGATTCTTCGCTATATATTTTCATTATCTCCTCGGATTTGATATCACTTTACATGGCTTTGATTTCTTTGTCGGCACGCGTAGTCATTACTTTGATTCGCCAATCGTTCAATGGTTTAAAGATAAAGGCATCATTAAAAAGGCTGAAAAACATGATGTCATGGCGGAAAAATTATTTATTGAAAGCCTTATCAACAAAGGCGATATCAAGTTATTGTCGCAAGATTCATAAATCTATCAGATAAATAAGTTTTCTCATGTTTTCCATGACAATTGATTCGATTCATGTTTGGTAATTGATGGCTAAAAGTAGAAAGAATTTTAGAAAATCAGGTCGTAAATGTGTTATTCATAATTCAAAATATTTTGAATTATTAAAAATCTTTATGTTTAGAAATAACCTTTATGGCGAGAACAGGAATAATAATCCACAGGTTCAATAGTGTAAACGTGAGAATGATCCCCAAATTAGTACCAAAGAAATTTTGGAAAACGGCTCCAGTATAACCAAGCAAGGCTGAGATATCTAATTTCAGTAATATTAATATTCTGGACAAATCGATGGGATTGAAGAGTGTTGCTCCTAGAGCAAATCGATCTAGAGGATAATCGTTAAAAACCAAAAGCAGTACTAAAAATATACCATCATAGATTACAGCGAATGATAACCAGGTTAAGATTGCTACACCAAACCCCTTTATTTTGTCATCAAATATTAATGCTAAGTTAAATGCGAGAGCTACAAATATGAATGTCAACATTGCTCCAATTAGCAATAGGGTCATAAAATTGAAAATTTCGGTAGATTGAAATATACCATATGCGAGAAATGGTATGCCAAGTCCCAGGACGAGACTTAGGGAAAGAGACAAACTAATTCCGAAGTATTGTCCCCAAAATATATGGCTTCTTTTTATAGGTTGCGCTAAAAGGAGTTCAGTAAATTCCTTTGAGTTGTAAAAGTAGATAATCCCAAAAAGTGTCCCGATAAGAGGTGTTAAAACTAAAATTATATTTAATAATGTAATGACAGCTTTCGAAACATCCCGATTTAAAAACAATAAAATGAGCCCTAAAAGAAGATAAAAAATAAAATATAAGTAGCTCCATCTGCTCCGCATTAAATCATAGAAACTGTACTTTAGAATTTTAAACATTCGTTTTCTCTAAGATGTTTGCGATTGCATTTTCAAGATTTTTTTGATTTGTTTGTTTTTTAAGGGTGTCGATTGTACCATTGAAATAAATATTACCATCGAGAATAAATACAATTCTGTCAGAGACTTCCTCGACAAAGCTAATTATGTGGGTTGTAATCAGAATCAATTTTCCCTTTGATTTCTCGTCTAGGATCAGCTTTTTGAGTCGAATGAGGGAAATTGGATCGAGGCCAACGGTTGGTTCATCCATTAAAATAAGAGGTGAGTCGAACATCAACGCAATAATGATATTTACCTTTTGAGCTGTTCCTCCAGAAAGATTTCCCAGTTTTTTATTTAAAAAGGGTTTTATTTGAAATAATGAAATCAATTCTGCTTCTCGTACTGCACCAGGCCTTATATCTTTTAACATATTCAACAATTCTTGTACTTTCAAATTTTGGGGAAAATGGGCGATTTGAGGTAAATACGCTATGTCTTTTCTATATTCCCATTCCCCAAGAATAGGTTTATTATTGAATTCAATTGAGCCATCGTTTGGGATAACCATCCCTAATATTGCCTTCATTAAAGTGGTTTTTCCTGAACCGTTGGGACCGAGAATTGTATGAATTCCTGAATCTTCAAAATTAAGATCGATACTTTTCAGGACCTCTAGTTTTCCATATTTTTTATGTAATTTTTTAATTGATATCATGGGCTTGGGTGCATTAATGGTAGATTATCCTTGAGGTTATCGGGTGTAAAAATGGGCGAAACTTTTTCTGAATAATTTAATATGTCAACAAATAAGCTTCGCAATAAAACAATCGTTTCTGGTGTTTGACTGACGACGTAAGAAAATAATTTTACGGGTCTAAAAGGAATATCACCAATATTGTCTTTATTTAAATCATATCCCGTATATTCACTCCAATAGTTACCATCGAATTGATTGCCATTAATATTGCCACTGTATGCAATATCAAATGCATTGTACATAAAATTATTATGTTGCAATTTATTAGCATAGCAAGCTCCTAGAAACCGAATAGCCCAACCATTATTAACAAAAGTATTTCGTTCAAAATTTACACGGTTTGAACCTTCAGCATTAACGCCAATTGTGTTTTTTGAAAATTTATTATCCGTGATTTCAGCATCGTTTATTTCTTTTAGCAATAGACCGTACGAAGCCGTTCCCCAGTTTAGTTCAAAAATATTGTTCCGCATATAAATTCTTTTTGAAAACATCACGGCGACACCCGCTCCATTATTTTCAAAAATATTATCATTATATTCATCATCATTTGAGAACATAAAGTGGAGTCCATATCTCACATTATTTTTACTTATATTCCCATTAACTTTACAGTGCTTCACAAATTCAAAATAGATACCGTCGCGCATTTGATAAATATTATTATTTACTACTTCAATATTTGATGAATGCCAAAGGTGAATACCATTTCCTGAATTATATTCCACAACAGCATTGCCATAAATCGTATTGTTTCGAATAATGCCATTTTTTGATTTCTCGATATGGAAGGCGAAAAAAGGATTATTGAAAGTAATATTTTCAAACAGAAAATTATTGATTCCGCTGGCATGAATTGCAGCATAATCTTTAGTATAGCTTCTACCGACATTATTTAGTGTCAAACTCAGAATGCTTACCGAATCCGCCGTAATCTCAAAGATAAAACTTTTTTCTTCGGCATCTATAATGGTTCCTTTTGTCCCAATAATCGTTAGCGGTTTATCGACTCTAATCTCGTTCTCAAAGAAGGTTCCGCTCTCTACAAAAACTGTGTCTCCAGGTTGAGAATTTAAAATAGTCAAACGGATTGAATGGTTAAACATAACAGTAGAATTAACGTTTCCTGCTTCAGCAATAGAAACGATTATAAATAATAACATTAATATAATAGATGATCTAGGCATTGATTTTTTTGGGCAATAATTATTACGGGTGTCTATGACACGCTCAATTTTATGATGAGCATAAATCTATCTGTTTCGTCAAAATAGATTCTTTACGGCGTTCCAAGCGTATAGAGTTCCCAATTTTTCTCTCTGTATTTTTTCGGCGTCACTCAATTTTTCGAAGCCGGTGAGATTAGCGCCCATGGGGCTTTGAAGCTTTTCACTGATGAGAAAAGTTGCTGTTTTCGCCTCAACGAATTTACCTGGAGCAGCATAGTCGGTGATGAGAAAAAGTGCTACTTCATCTGCATGTCTATTTTTTATATCTCTAATCATGCACTCAATAGCATCATACTTAAAGACTTTACCTTTTTTTGTAACGATCTCTGCTGCATATTGGCGATCTACAATATTCATCATGCAATATGAACAGGCATCTTTACCATAGTTTATGGGCTCAGCTTCAATTGAACAAGCAACAAAAATGGCGGAGAAAAGGACAATGATACTAAAACACTTAAGAGCCCCCAAGCGCATCATCCCTATCTTCTTTCCTACTGATATAGTATGCAACGATTGAAGAGAACATTCCAAGAAATAATAAATAGCCGCCGACCATTGGATATGAATGGGCCGTAAAGTTCAAAATTGTTTTTGTGCCAAATAGAGGTGGCTGATACGCCATTGGCTTACCCACTTCATCTACAAATTTAATGGCTGCTTTAGGATTCAAATTGTGTCCATAATCATATTCCCATTGGTAGAAATCATACATGCCTGCTATACCTAAAACAGACATTAAAACAAACCAAGCTAAGTAAAATTTGGGTTTTGCTTTCCATCCAATAAGCAAACCTAATATGGCCATCGCCATAACAACTGGAGGAAAAATATCGAATTCCTTCATATGCTCGGGGATCTCTCGCATACCCACATAATGATTCATAAGGTTAATATTTTTAACATCGTTGGGGTTATGATCCGCAATTTTAGTAATCCAAATATCCATACCAAGTGGTTCGGGATATTGTGGAGCTTCCAGTGTTATATTCCAAAGCGGGAATATAAACAAACTTACAAGCAGTAACGAACCAAGCATCATTATTAGTTTTGATTTTTTCATTATTTTAATCCAATTTTAACAATAAGAGTGGATAGTTTTTCAGCTAGAAAAATCATCCACTCTTATCTATACTTAAAATTTAACTATAAATCTTCACCATCTAATGACCATTTAAGTGGCACATCTGAACCTTTGGGTGAAACACGTACATATCCTTGCATTTCTTGATGAAGAGCAGAACAGAAATCGGTACAATAGAATGGCCATACGCCAATATTTTTGGGTTCCCAAACAAATGTTTCTGTTTGACCTGGCATAATCAGGAGTTCTGATGTCTTTGCACCAATTATACTAATACCATGCGGTACATCATAATCTTGTTCAAGATTGGTAACATGGAAATAAACTCTATCACCGGTTTGAACACCTTCAATATTATCGGGGGCAAAATGGCTTCTAATCATGGTCATATAAATATGAACATTATTACCATCGCGAACAACCTTGGCTTCGTGTTCTGATTTTGTCACATAGGGATGTTTGTTATCTTCCAATTTATATATTTTCTGTGTATATGGATGAATCAACTCAGTGGGACAACCCGCGGCATAATGAGGTTCACCAATTGTTGGAAAATCTAATAACAGCTCCATCTTATCACCCGAGATATCATACAATTGAGCTGACTGACAAACTTCAGGACCCGTTGAAATATAACGATCTTTCGTAATTTTATTCATTGCTAATACATATTTCCCAAATGGTTTTCTAGAGTTTCCTCCTGGAATCATGAGATGACCAACTGAATAGTATGTTGGTTTTCTGTCTAGAACTTCCCACGTCCCTAATTTCCATTTTACGATTTCGGAAGAAATAAAGAATGTCGTATAGGCATTGCCTTTGCCATCAAACTCTGTATGTAATGGTCCTAAACCTGGTTGCTGAACGGTACCTGCCAACGTCGCATCAAAGCTAAGAATAGGAATGCCATAGGCTTCACCATCAAAGTTTTTCTCTTCGATAGCTTTTATCATTTTTGAAAATGAATGGACAGTCAAAGCGGCGGCTAATTTGCCACTACCCACAATATATTCTCCTGTTGGATCAACATCACAACCATGAGGAGATTTTGGTGTTGGCATGAAATATACGAGACCTGGTAACGCTGCTGGGTCAAGAATTCTTACTGTTTTTTCCATTGTTGAAGTCGCTGAATGGGTAGACTCATCATAAACATTATGAGCATATTTTGTTGGAACAGTTTTAAACTTTCCCGCTTTAATATATTCTTCCGCTTTCTTCCAATTGATTGCGGCAATGAAATCTTTGTCATTTTGTGAAGCGTTGACTTCTAACAAGGAGTTTGCTTCTTCAGTATTATATGTTGAGAAGAACATCCAGCCATGCGATTTTCCTCTTCCAGGATGCGATAAATCATAATTGAAACCAGGCATCAAAATTTGAAATTCAATACTCATGATTCCATCGTCAGGATCTACTTTGATGAAGGATAAAGCGCCTTTGAAATTTCCTTTATACTCATCAATTGACATATCTTTTTGAGGTACTGGAATACTAAAGCGTGTACCCGCAACAACATATTCAGTGTTTTCAGTAACAAAAGAAGAGCTATGATTTCCAGCACTATTAGGGATTTCAATAATTTCTACTGTTTCAAATGTTTTTAAACTGATACGAGCAATTCGGGGCGTATTATTTGCATTGATAAAACACCATCTACCATCAATTTCACCGTTCGTTTGAGATAAATCAGGATGGTGAGAGTCATCCCAAGGAATAGAGCCGTAGGAGGTTTCTAACATCGGTTTTGTTTCTTCATTGAAACCATATGCTTTTTCGCCATCAACAGAAAATACTGGAATGACTTTAAATAATCTTCCTGATGGTAAACCATGAACGGCTAATTGTCCGCTAAAACCACCTGAAAGGAATGCGTAATAGTCATCATACTCGCCTGGTGCAACAAAGACTTTTTCTGCTGTACTCCCCGCTAATGCACCTTTTTGTGATTTGTCTTGAACACAACTCGTTAATCCTACAATCAGGCTAATTGCTAAAAGTAGAAATGCTGTCTTATTTATTTTTTTCATGTCCGTATTCCCTTCTCTTAAAGGTAATAAATTAATTGAATTACTATTTTGCTGGTAAAATTACTTTGTCAACAACGTTGATTATCCCGTTTGACGTTGCAATTGTAGCTAAAATTTTTGCGCCTGCGACATAGATGTCATCGCCTTTAACGACTACATCAAAATAATCACCCGTCGCTGTATATACTTTTCTCTTTTTCTTGGCTTCTTTTTTCAACTGCTTCACGTCATAGGTGCCTGGTGCAGCGTGTCGTGTTAAAATATCCACCAACATCGCTTTATTTTCAGGTTTAAGTAAATTTTCGACGGTTCCATCTGGTAAAGCGGCAAATGCTGCATTATTAGGAGCAAAAACTGTGATTGGACCAGCGTTAACCAATATGTGCTCAATTTCAGCAGCTTGGACTGCTGCAACTAATGTAGTATGATCCTTTGACCCAACAGCAACTTGTAATATGTTCTTTGCAGAAACATTGTCCACTACCGATGCTTGCCCTTTTGGAGTATTATTTGCAAATGAACTAGGCTCCTGTGTTGATGCCTTTTCGTCTGTGCTGCATGTAAATATCATCATTGCAGCAACGCTAAAAATAATGAGTTTGTGAATCATGTTGTACCTCTCATTTTTTGGTTAAATTAAATAGAGTTTAAATATTATAGCGTTCTAAAATATTCTAAAACGGATCGCGCTTCATCTTCTGTTAAACTCTGATTCGCCATTGGAACATACATGAATTCTTCAAATAATTTTTTAGCGATATCATCATTTTTCACCATCTCTTCTGGATTTAAAATCATATTCATTATCCATTCGGGAGAACGTCTCGTTAACACACCTTGTGGTGCTGGGCCGATATATTTTTTCGTCTCCTTGTGACAGGCTGAACATTTTGCTTGGAAAATCTCTTTACCTTTTGCCGCGCGGCCTGGATCAATTTCTCCCAGAGTCACATTTTTAATTGGACCAATACCTTTATTATCCATAGGATTAACTTCTTTTTTTTCTGTCGATGCATTCTGCGTAGCGGTATTGGCCTTGGCCTCTTCTTTTTTCTCACCGCTACAAGATAAAATCAGAAATGTTGTTAAAAGTGTCATTACTGCAATAGATAACACGGCTCTCTTTTTCATTATTTTCACTAAAATTCTCCCTAAAATAAACAATTAAATGTAAACATATTGTGTCAACCGAGACTATTCAATATCATAAACCTACCATGGCTAATAGATAAGAATTTTTCGAGACCAGAACAAGAATAATTATTTTCGGATTTTATAATCGCAATGCTTTATATTGCATAGTTAGATCTATTCTTCATTATTTTTAGACCTATTAAAATCTATCTTTTTACATGCTCTGCCACCAGACACCAACTATATTGCGCCATGAATATTTTCGCAATTATTCCAGCACGCGGTGGTTCTAAAGGTGTCCCACGGAAAAATGTATTAGATTTCGATGGGATTCCTCTCATCGCCCATTCTATTCTCCAGGCAAAAGCCGTTAATGAAATTGTGGAAGTCTATGTTTCGACGGACAATGACGAAATTGCAGATATTAGCGCCAAGTTTGGCGCGAAAGTTATTCAAAGACCCGAAAACATCTCAGGTGATACCGCCACGACGGAGACAGCCGTCTCTCACGCGATTTCTGAATGGGATTCACAAAAGCTTTGTCCCGATGCAATTTTACTGCTGCAAGCGACATCGCCGCTCCGTCCCGATTGGGGCATTGCAAAAGCCATCCAAACATTTAAAGAAGGCCATTATGATTCTTTGCTGAGCCTCTCGCAAACGCATCGCTTCTTTTGGAGCATTGATGGCGATGAAGCGCGGGCCGAATATGATTACGTCAATCGTCCACGACGCCAAGACATGACAGAAAAAGACATCCGTTATGTTGAAAATGGTAGTCTCTATTTATTTACGAGAGATCATTTTTTAACCCATCAAAATCGATTAGGCGGCAGGATAGGTAGCGTCGTTTTCCCCGAAGAATACGCAATGGAAATTGATAGCAAAACCGATTTTGAAATACTTGAACATCTCTCAAAAAATTTGAAAAAAAGGACAAATATTAAATGATAACGCTTAAACTTGGTTCATCACTTGTAGGTGAAAATCATCCCGTATATATCATTGCAGAAATTGGTATTAATCATCAAGGTGATGTCGATATTGCGAAAAAATTAATCTTTGAAGCAGCGAAAGCTGGTGCCAATGCTGTAAAATTTCAAAAACGGAAAATCTCTCGCATCCTAACAAGAGAAGGGCTTAATATGCCCTATGAGAATAGAAATTCATTTGGCAAAACGTATGGTGAGCACAAAGAAGCGTTGGAATTAGATGAAAATAGCTATCACAGTTTGCATCATTATGCCCAAGAACTAAAAGTAGATTTTATCGCCTCGGGGTGGGATGAGGACAGCATTGACTTTTTAAATACACTGGGTGTACCGTTTTTTAAAATGGCTTCGGCTGATTTGACAAATCTTCCTCTTTTGGAGCACGCCGCTCGCAAAGGGAAACCAATGATTTTGTCAACAGGAATGGCGAATATGCAAATGGTTCAAAATGCTTTTGATACGGTCAAGGCGCATAACAATCAAATTGCGATTCTTCAGTGTACGTCGACGTATCCTTCTGTTTTTAATGAGATTAACTTAAACGTCATTAAAACTTTTAAAGAAGTATTCCCAAACTCTGTCATCGGTTATTCGGGTCATGAATTGGGGATTTCTATTACGGAAGCAGCCGTCGTTTTAGGTGCAAAAATCGTTGAACGACACTTTACGCTTGATAGAACCATGAAAGGCGGCGACCATGCTGCATCACTCGAACCAGGTGGCTTTGCCAAAATGGTGAGAGATATTCGTCATATTGAGCAAGCCATGGGAAAATCTGAGAAAGAAGTTCAAGAAAGTGAAGCGCCAATTTTTAAGAAATTAGCGAAAAGTATTGTTTCCGCCGTAGCAATTCCAAATGGCACGATTATCACACAAGCGATGCTCACGACTAAAGGGCCAGGGACGGGGATTTCGCCCTCACGTATCAAAGAAATTTTAGGAAAAATTGCGACACGAAATATTAAAGCCGATGAAATTATTTACGAGAGTGATGTTAAATTTTAGAGAAAGAATCGGACACGGAGTCCATGATTGCACGGGTTTGATAGTTGAGAAAAAATAAGTATATGACAATCAAATTAAATAGTATCCGTCAAATCCGAAGCATCTGTGTCCTTTAAAAGAATTAGACACGGAGTCCATGATTGCACGGATTGCTTAATTGAGAGTAAAATAATATATGACAATCAAATTAAATAGTATCTATCTAATCCGAGGCATCTGCGTCCTTAAAAAAAAGAATTGGACACGGAGTTTAAGATTGCACGGATTGCTTAGTTGAGAGTAAAATAATATATGACAATCAAATTAAATAGTATCTATCTAATCCGAG
>CALBFA010000077.1 GCA_937888365.1 uncultured Fidelibacterota bacterium
ACACATGCAACATATTGTTACTTATTATGTTAGATACATTTTCAGCGTCGACTATGTATATCAAGTATGTTTTTTGGCCGAGGTATGTGGTTTTAAAAATTAACCACAGAGAGATAGCAGAGATTTACACCGAGGGAACGGAGGAAAGTATAATGGATTTAAGAATGTCAATTAACGATTGTTGATTTTAGAAAGACACGCTCGTTGCAATTATTCGTAATTAATAATTTGTAATTCTAACCCAAATCCACCCCTAACCCCTCCTCCCGATACGTAGGTCGGGATTTACAACAAGAGGGGACTGATAGACATTTTTTCTTTGTGCCTTCGTGTGAGTATTTTCTATTTTAATGAATTTAACTCAACTCGGTAATACATAATAATACACAGAAACAAAATGACTCAAACTCCCAAACAGGACAAAAATATGAAAAATCGCATGATTAAATTTTATCTTCTGAATGCTATAAATGACCGCCCCAATCGTATAAGACAATCCACCCGCCACTAACCAGGCCAAACCATCCGATGACAAATTATGGAATAAAGGTTTAATGGCAAAAACGATAATCCAACCCATCAGAACATACATTGCTGTTGAAAGCGTATCATATTTTCCTGTAAAAAATAGTTTAAGGATTATCCCTGCGAGGGCAATTCCCCAAGCAATGCCAAAAATAACCCAACCAAGGTTACCGTGCAGCGTCACCAAGGAAAAAGGTGTGTAGGTTCCGGCAATTAAGACATAAATTGCTGCATGATCCGTAATTTTTAATCGGTTTCGCAATTTAAAATTCTTCGAAGCATGATAAAAAGTCGATGCGGCGTAAAGCAAAATCAAACTCGTTCCAAAAATACTAAAGCTTACAATGTGCCATACATTTCCAATTTGAGCCGAACGCATCACTAAAAATACTAGGGCAACAACACTTAGAATCAGTCCCATTCCATGGGTTATCACGTTCAACTTTTCTTCTTTGGGCGTATAATCAAAAAGATGATTATTCATCTATAATGCTTCCTTTTTTAATGTGTGATAGCCTTTATCGCCGAAAGGTTTCAAATCGTCGATATAGAGTGCTAACAAATCTTTTAATTCTCCAGTGTAGTCTGTACTTGTATTTTCAGTCTGTTTAATTTCTGTCAAAATAGCATACTCAAAATGCTCTTCGCCAAAAGATTTCCACTCATTTTGAAGACCTTTATTAGAATGCGAACCCAGCTTTAATTGAAATTTGTGACGGTTCCAAATGGATTCTAAATCCATACTTTTATCAATAAAGACTTTGTTATTTTGGGTGTTTTTAATTTGGAAAAGACCGATTTTAAATCGTTTTTCTTTATACGATTGCTTTAACTCTTTTTTTGTTTGGTCTTTCATCATCATGCTATTCTTGATTCAACTATTGAGCCATTCGATGATTTTTTCTTTACGAGGAATCGAGCCTGCATGAACGACTTTTTCATCAACAACAATGGCAGGGGTTGACATAATGCCGTAATGCAAAATTGTTTCAATATCACTCACTTTATCAACAACAGCATCGGCGTTCGTTTCGTTTACTATTTTTTGGATGAGTTCCGTCGTTCGGATACATTTCGCGCAACCCATTCCTAACACTTTAATCGTTTTCAATTCGAGTCTCCTTAAAGAAAAATCGTTATCCAGTTAAGTAGCAGCCCCGTCAAGGTAAACGCTACTAAAAGCATCATAAATATTATAACAAGCAAACGCCACACCAAAACCTGTTTGAGCATAATAAATTCTGGAAAACTAGCCGCGACCACACTCATGCAAAACGCCAATGTTGTACCGAGTGGTAATCCCTTTGTCAGTAAACTTTCCATGACAGGAATAACACCTGAGGCATTGGAATAAAGCGGAATCCCAAGAATAACGGCGACGGGGACAGACCACCATTGCCCCGCTCCGAGATGCTCCATTATCCAGCCGTCAGGGACGAAACCATGGAGCACGGCACCTAAGCTAACACCAAAAATGACCCATTTCCAAACACGACTAAAAATAGACTTAAGCTCGGTTTTTGCGAAGTCATGTCGATCTTTGAAAGACTTAATTTCATTCGAAACATGTGTCACGTTGATACCTAAAGCCGAATCATAAGCTTTGCGTGCGAAGGGTTGTAATAACGTTTCAGCGTGAATCAAATCCAGAAATATTCCGCCAAGCACGCCAATAGCCATCCCAATAAGGACATAAATAATCGTAATTTTCCAGCCCAATAAACTGAGTAAAAGTAAAACCGCCACTTCGTTGATGAGAGGAGAGGTGAGGAGAAATGCCATGCTGATGCCAACAGGTATCCCCGCAGCGGTGAAACCCAAAAATACGGGAATACTCGAGCATGAACAAAAGGGCGTTATCGCGCCAAAACCAGAACCTAATAAATAGCCCATCCACTTCGGTTTTTGGCTAAGGTAGGAGCGCACTTTTTCAATATTGAGAGAGGAGCGAAATAAGGCAATTATATAAATCATGACGATGAGAAGCACAAAAATCTTGAGCGTATCTTCGATAAAAAAATGAAGCGCATCTGCAAAAGTTGATGTCGTGGACAAACCTATAAGTCCAAAAACCAGTTTATCAGCGATTGTGGTAAAAATTGAAAACATCGCTATCTCGAATTTAAGACCGTATTTAAACTATTTGCAAAGAGATGTCGATCGTTTTTGTTCATGGGGGCGGGGCCGCCAGTTTCAACACCACTTGAACGAATGGAGTCCATAAAATTTCGCATAGATAGACGCGCCGCAATTGTATCTTGCGTATAAAGCTCTCCTCTTGGATTAAGAGCCAAAGAGCCTTTTTCAATGGCCAATGCTGCTAGAGGGATGTCGGCGGTGATGACTAAATCGTTGGCTTGTGTCAGCTTGACGATTTCTTCGTCGGCGACATCAAAACCTTGTTTAACCAGCAAAAATTTTATATGAGGCGATTCGGGAATCCGGAATGGTTGATTCGCGACAAAAGTTGTTTCTATACCTGTTCGTTGAGCCGCTTTATAAATGATGTCTTTTATAACCGCTGGGCAGGCGTCGCCATCGACCCAAATTTTCATAGATGACTGATTTGATAGATTCATGTGAGATGTCGATATTTTATAATAATTAGAATTCTTTTAAAAGAGATGATGCTCAGGCATCACTTATTTTTATTGATGCGTTTCTGGTCACGTAATACGAGTTTCACTTCGTCCCAAACTTTGTCCATTTCTTCCAAGGTTGCAGTATTTATATCCCAATTTTTCGCTTTAAATATTTGTTCCATTGCTTGAAAACGCGTTTGAAATTTTTCGACAGCCTTTCGTAAGGTAAGTTCCGCATTAAGATTCATAAGTCGGGAAACATTCACCGTCGCAAAAAGCAAGTCGCCAAGTTCTTCTTCTATATGCTCCGTGTCGGCGCTTTCCCAAGCTTCTTTTAGTTCCGCGAGTTCCTCGTCCACTTTATCCATTGCAGGCGCTACTTCGTCCCAGTCAAAACCGACTTTGCTAGCTTTTTCTTGGATGCGTTGGGCTTTGAGCAACGAAGCGGCATGCTTGGGTACGCCCTCTAAAACAGAGGTCCGTCCTTCGGCCATTTTTAACTTTTCCCAGTTGTCTAAGACGGCTTCTTTCGAGAGCGTTTCATTTTTTTCAGACTCACTAAATACATGGGGATGTCGTCTTAGGAGTTTTTCATTGATGCTCCGAAGAGCATCCTCAAGTGAAAATAATGATTTCCCCTCCGCAATATCGGCTTGAAAAACGATATGGAGCATTAAATCACCGAGTTCCGATTTTAAATCATCCCATTGCTCCTCTTTTATGGCATCAATAACTTCGTAGGTCTCTTCTAATAAATAAGGTATTAAGCTTTCCGACGTTTGTTCTTTGTCCCAAGGGCAGCCATCAGGAGAGCGTAATTTTTTTACAATTTGTTGTAGCTGAAGGATTTCTTGGCTTAAATCACGCGTCATAATATTCCTTAAAAATAGGCGATAGGGAGGTGTTTAAATTCAATTTGGCTTTTGCAGAGACCGAACTCTTATTTCAACGATGCGTTGATTTTCAACAGAAATGACTTTAAAACTAAACCCTTTAAATTCAATTTTATCGCCAGGGCTGGGGATTTGACCCATTTGATGAAAAATAAATCCACCAATCGTGTCAAAATCACGTTCTTCCGAGAACGTAATATTCAAACTATTGCCAACGTCTTCTAAATGGGTCGCGGCTTCAATTATATGCGTCTCAGCATCAATCTTGCGAATTTCGTCTGGTTCATTTTCGTCCATTTCATCATTTAAATCGCCTAATACCTCTTCGATGATATCTTCCACAGCGACCATCCCAGCCATCCCGCCATACTCATCTACGACCAAAGCAAGTTTCTGTTCTTTACGTTGCATTTCCCTTAATAGAGCGTCAATGGGAAGCTTTTCAGGGACAAATAATGCGACGCGAGCGAGTCGTTTGAGATTAATAATATTTGTATTGACATGGAGGTAGGGCAATAAATCTTTGATATAAATAATCCCCAAAATATTGTCAACTTGTTCATCGTAGAGAGGATATTTCGAAAATCCTGTTGTTTGAATCAGTAACAAAACTTCTTTCCGTGTCATCTTTGTATGCAGCATTTCCATGTCTGGGCGTGGAATCATGATTCCTTTCGCAACGGTGTCACCAAATGTTATCATGGATTGAATCATGTCTCGTTCTTCGCTACCAATGACACCTTGGAATTCGCTCAATTCTGCGAGAGCCTCAATTTCTTCATCACTGGTAAAGACATCTTCAGGTCGTAAGCCAATGCCGTGGGTCATTTTTTCAATGATGGAATATAGAATATTGGCGATAGGTGCAATCAACTTTGTGAAAAGCGTCATCGCCCAGGCAACGCGAGATGAAAAAACGACAGAACGACGAATTGCGAGGACTTTTGGCGTTACTTCCCCAACGATAAGAAGCACCATTGTCAAAGCGATTGTTTCAATACCGAGGGCAATATTTAAATCATAGTGATATTTTTCAGCAAGAGACTGTGTCATAAAAACACCAATTGTGGCGATGGCAATATTCACCAATGTGTTTCCCGTGAGAATGGAAATGAGCAGCCTTTTAGGTTTTTTAAGTAAGTTTACGACCATGCGAGATGAAGGGGCAATGTCTTGTCGGAGTTTTTCCAATTGAGCCTTTGTCAAATTAAACAGTGCCGTTTCAGCACCTGAGAAAAAGAAGGAAACCAGTAATAGTACAACGATAATCATTAATTGTGTCATGGTAGCCGTATCAAGCACGATGCGCTCCTAATTTTTTCAAGTAGAAATCTTCTTGTCGGTGCATCGCTGATTTTAAAACAGCGGTTTCATCTTCCCAACCGCAGCAATGGAGTATTCCATGGATGATAACGCGATAAAGTTCGTTTTTAAAACTGACACCAAATGCGTCGCTATTCAATTTAATTTGTTCAGGAGAAATATAGATTTCACCTTCAAGGTTTTCGTCTTCATCATTCAAATTAAATGCGATGACATCCGTATAGACGTCTAAATGAAAGAATTCGTTTTTCATGTCGCGCAATGAATTTCGCGGTAATAAAACGATTGTAAATGAAGAAGCGTCAACGCGTTCGCCTTTTAAAACCGTCCGAACAATATTGTTGCAGATGTGTTCATCTATAGAAATATCTGTTTGATTTGATAAGCAAAATTCTAAGGGCAGCGGGTTTGGTTCAGATTCCATAACTTCTTTTATTTAAGTATTAATTTATTTGTCGTGTTCAAGGTTCGTATATTAATCTGTTTCGTTTTCGGGGATATGAAGTTTCTCACGTTGCCCTGGATATTCGATTCGTTTATGCAATGCACCAGCGATAATAGGAACCATCGCATCCTTTATTTGATTTAATTCACGAAATGTTAATGGACATTCGTCGAGTTCGCCGGCGCTCACGCGGCTTTTAATAAGCTCATTTATAAGCAGGTCAATGCGTTGCGGGGTAATTTTCGTAATGGATCGACTGGCGGCTTCGGCGGCTTCCGAAATCATTAAAATGCCTGTTTCTTTTGTGTGAGGACGAGGGCCGGGATATTGGAAATCAGAAGGATTGATTTTACCGTCTTCGCCTGCTTCCTCAACTGCTTTTTTATAGAAATATTCGACGCGACTACGACCATGATGGGTTGTAATAAAGTCCGTAATGATGTCTGGTAATTTGTGTTCTTTGGCGAGTTGAACACCTGCTTTTACATGATTGAGAACAATTTTAGCACTGAGTTGCGGGCTAAGTTTATCATGTTTATTGATGCCACCCTGTTGATTTTCTATAAAATATTCAGGCTTCTCCGCTTTACCAACGTCATGATAATAAGCACCGACACGTGCCAGAAGCGAGTTTGCTCCGATGGCTTCAGCTGACGCAACCGCGAGATTTCCCACATCGACACTATGTTTAAATGTGCCAGGAGCATTCATGGCAAGATGATTGAGGAGTTTATTGTTAAAATCGAGAAGCTCTAATAGCGTTAGATTACTGGTGATTTTGAAAACGCGCTCAATAAACACCAAGAGTCCGTAGGTTACGATAGGCGACATAAAGCCATTTGCTGTTGCGAAAAGGACATCCTCTAAAACGGAATTCCAGTCGCTAAATTCGATCATTTGATAAATGAAAACCGTCAGGATATAACCCGTCGTCACAAAGAGCATGCTCCATAAAATTTGTCCACGGGTTCGCAATTTGCGCACGCTGTAGATGGCAAGAGAGGAAACGAATAGATTTGCCACGACAAATTGCATGTCATTATTTAAAATTGACCCCACCATCAGAGTCAGTGTGACCATAGCGATAAATGCGATTCGGCCATCAAAAATAATGGTAAAAAGCATGGCGCCGATGGTGAGAGGTACAAAATACTCCGACCAATGAAGCTGATAAACAAAGGCGTATGCAATTGCAAAGTGAACAATATAAATAACACCCACCAAACTCAGCAATTTAATATCATTATAAATTTGGTCTCGATAGGTGTTGAGATATGAGAAAAAGAATGAAAGTAATATGATGGCAAATAGCATTCGTCCAGCCACTGTGGTAAATTTACCTGCTGGAGTTTGTCCAAACCCTTTTCGGATATACTCGTTTTCGAGTGAATTTAATTTGCGTTTAATTTCTTCTGTAACGCGTGTGTTGGAATCTATTATTTTCTCGTTTTGAAAAACTTTACCGAGGCTAATCGGAACGGATTTTACAGCTTCCTCAATACGTAGATGCGTTAATTCTTCAGCATATCGGATATTGGGTTGAAGAACAACCGTGGAGATATCAGCAAAGACACTTTGTGTCGTTTCATCGATTGTTCCGACTTGACGCCCCATAGCATTTACAATTTGAGCGCGTGCATTATTTAGCGAATAGAAATCTTTCGTTTCCACTAAGGCTTCAATGCCTTGGTTAATGAGAAGAAACGATTTGGAATTGACCAGTTGGTTGCCTTTAAAAAGAATACCGACTTTATATAGAGCAGGGATCTCTTTGCGAGCCGCTCTAACAATTTTAATGATATTTGGATTCGTGTTTAAGAAGGTTGACCATGTCGGATCTTTTATTTTTATTAAGCCAAAACGAATGAGGTAATCTCGTAATTTATCGATAGAGATAGAATCTGTCTCCATAATAGGACGTAAAGTATCCTGTTCTGTCGAAGCTTCGGTCTCGCTAAATTGCTTTTGGAGTTTTGCATATTTTCCCAACATTCGCTTGTAATTGACCAAAGCACTCCCTAAGCGATCAATACGATTTAAAACCGTATCGACGACAATCTCATCAAAAATAAATACAGATTTAACCTGCTGTTCGCGAAGAATGCGATCATTTTCTAGCTCGGGTTGCGTCTTTAAAACATCAAAATCAAAAGGCGCAATAATGCTTTTCGTCGTAATGTCATTAATTTCATAACTAAAATTGAATGATTTCCCTTTGGGTGAAAACAAAGCATAGGCCAACAAAATGAGACCAATGATAATAACTTGAGCAATCCGTAATGTCTTACGATTTGTCTTTAAACCCTGTTGATTTTTTGTTTTATGCAGCATGTTTCTAGATTTCTACCTCCACCATCAACTTAAACTACTCAAAATCTGTTTCATGATGACAAGTTTTTGAACTTCGGATGTTCCTTCACCAATCGTGAGAATTTTTGCATCTCTAAAATATCGCTCGACAGGAAATTCTTTAATATAGCCATAACCGCCATGGACTTGAACCGCCAATTGTGTCGCTTTTACAGCTAGCTCCGACGCAAAGAGTTTGGCCATCGCCGCTTCTTTTACAATATTTTTTCCCTGATCTTTAAGCCAAGCCGCGTAATAAATTAAATGTCTTGCGGCTTCGATTTCTGTGGCGATGTCGGCCAATGGCATACTAACGCCCTGAAACCGGTGAATCTTTTGACCGAAGGCATCACGTTCCGTCGTGTACTTAACGGCAGCATTAAATGCCGCTTGTGCTAGTCCCAGAGAAAGTGCTGCGACAGAGATTCGACCTCCCTGTAAAGCTGTCATCATTTGAATAAAGCCATCATGCAAAGGTCCCAGCAATGTTTTTTTCGAGACACGCATATTGTCAAATGTCAAAGGTCGTGTGTCCGAGGCACGCCAACCCATTTTTTTCTCAGGTTTTCCAATATGAAATCCTGGTGTATTTGTTTCAACAAGAAAGACTGAAATACCTTGCGACCCCTTGGCGTTCATGTCCGTACGAGCGGTTAAAACACAGGTCCCAGCAAATCCAGCATTCGTGATAAAGTTTTTAGAGCCGTTAATAATAAAGTCGTCACCTTCCGCAATAGCGACTGTTTTTGTGCCCCCAGCGTCGGAACCAGCTTCAGGTTCCGTCAATCCAAAACAACCTAAATATTCAGCGGAAGTGAGTTTAGGCAGATATTTTTCTTTTTGCTCAGGTGTACCAAAAAGGTAGATAGGATTGGTTCCGAGTGACGTATGTGCTGCCATGGTAATCGCAACGGATGAGTCAACTTTTGCCAACTCTTCCACAGCGATTGTGTAGGCGACAGTGTCCATCTCAGCACCACCGTATTCTTCAGGAAACGGCATACCCATGAGACCCAGTTCCCCCATTTGGCTCACAATTTCCGTTGGAAAGCGTTCGTCTTTATCGAGTTGTTCTGCTACAGGAGCGACTTCGTTTTCGGCAAATTCGCGCACCATATCTTGAAGCATGCGATGTTCATCATTAAAATATAAATCCATTATTATTGTACCTTTACCATTTATAGATTGCGGCACCCCAAGAGAATCCTGCTCCGAATGCTGCCATCACAATTAGATCCCCTTTTTTCACTTTGCCTTCTTGAACGGCCTCGAATAATGCAATGGGTATAGAGGCGGACGTTGTGTTGCCGTATTTATGAATATTCGAATAAACGACACTGTGCATGGGCAAATCCATCTTTTTCGCAACGGCTTCAGAAATCCGCAAATTTGCTTGATGGGGAATCACAAGTTTGACTTGATCTTTTGTAATCCCTTCTAGTGCCATGACTTCATTGATAACAGCAGGAAATTTTGTAATGGCATGTTTAAACACATTCCGTCCATTCATAACGACCCAATGACGTCTGTCTTTTATCATTTGTTCAGATAGAAAGGGTGTTTCACGGGTTGTGGGAATTTGAATACTTAAATCTTCGGCGTAACGACCGTCGGAATGAAGAGCAATAGACCCAATTCCTGCGCTATCTTTATGGCCATCCTCTGCAATAATAACCACTGCAGCCGCGCCGTCTCCAAAAAGTGCAGCCGTGTCACGACCCTCGGTGCTCATCTGTAATGCAACGGATTGAACTTCTGCCGTCACCAATAAAATGCGTTCGTATAGACCCGATTGGATATAAGCTTTTGCCATAGACATCCCAAAAATAAATCCCGAACATGCTTGGCGGATATCAACAGCGGGAGTTCCTGGAACGCCTAACATTTCGTTGAGAATAGCGCCGCTTCCTGGCGCTAAAAAATCGCCAGCTATCGTCGAAAATATAATAAGTTGGATGTCTTCTTTCGCCATTTTTGCATTGGCTAAAGCCATCACGGCAGCAGGCAATGCAACAGCAGCCGTACCTTCGCCCGGTTTCACTTTGTGACGTTCTTTGATGCCAGTCCGTTCGGTAATCCACTCGTCAGAGGTGTCCATTAAAACTTCGAGTTGTTTGTTAGTGACGATGGTTTCGGGGATATACATCCCCATTCCGCTAAATACTGCTTTTTTCATTTTCAACCCTCTTATTGACTCATTCTAATATCTTTGATTTCCAGTTGCAATGTTCGTTTGCCTTGCCATTCATTTTCTGAGATGACATACGCAAGATCTATCGGTTTATTAGAGATTAAATTTTCATAGTGATGTGCTAGATTAAAGCCAATTGCGTCAATGCTGACTCGTTCTTGTCGTACTTTAAATTTTAAATGATGGACGCCTACAATGCGAGGATTTCCAACAGGACGCAAGTTTCTCGAGGAAAAAATGGGTCGCATATTATCAACGCCAAACGGTGCGAGGCGCTTTAAGGTCTGTATAAGTTGCCGGTCAATATCTGAAAAATTGAGATCGTCTTCGATTTTAATTTTTCGTCGCATCAATTCTTCATTAATTTCATTCTGACAAATTTCGAGAAATCGTGCTTCAAAAGCTGGAATATTTTCTTGTTTAATGGTGAGTCCCGCCGCCATAACGTGGCCACCGAAACTTTCCAATAAATCACTGCATTTTGAAAGCGCTTCATACATATCAAAGCCTTCAAGACTTCGTGCCGATGCTTTGCCAATGCCATCATTGATTGCAATCATCACGATGGGGACCATGAAACGCTCTTTTAATTTTGAGGCGACGATACCAATAACGCCATGATGCCAGTTTTCCTGAGCTAACACAAGTCCATGTTTTTCCCGAGGATTATATTTTGCATTTGCTGCTAGAATTGCTTCTTCGACAATGCCACTTTCGATGACTTTGCGATTCTCATTTTCGGTGTTCATGACCCGCGCCAATTCCATAGCTTCGATAGGATTTTGGGATGTCATAATTTTCACAGCACGCGTCGCTTCTCCAAGCCGTCCAACGGCATTAATGCGAGGCGCAATTTGAAAAACAATATCCGCCGTATTAAATTCTTCTTTTTTGATGCCTGCTACCTTGGCGATGGCGCGCAGACCAATGTTCCCTTTTTCAGACAATCGTTTTAATCCTTCATGCAAGAAGACGCGATTTTCGCCAATGGTTGGGACTAAATCGGCAGCGGTTCCCACTGCCACGAGGTCGATATTTTGAAAAACTTCTGTTTTGGGGCGATTGTATTTCAATGATAAAGCTTGTGTGAGTTTAAAGGCGACACCCACGCCTGAAAGGTTTTTGTCCGGATAAAGACATCCATCTTGCTTGGGATCTAAAATGGTTTTCGCTGCTGGCAGAGTGTCTGATGGAATATGATGGTCGGTGATAATCATATCGATATTGAGTGAATGGGCATAGTCGGTTTGCTCGATGGCTGTAATGCCACAATCACACGTAATGATTAAATCCATGCCATGAATTTTGGCATATTCAATGCCTTGATGGGAAATACCATAGCCCTCTTTATCACGATCGGGGATGTAGTAGTCAGCGATCCCACCAATTTTACGAATATAGAGTACCAGCGTCGTTGCCGCCGTGGTGCCATCGACATCATAGTCGCCGTAGACAAGAATGGGTCGTTTTTCGTCAATGCGTTTCGAAATTTCCTCAACGGCGACGTCCATTCCTTTCATTAGAAATGGATCTTTGAGCTGGGTGAAATCGGGATTAAAAAAAGCTTTTGCGGATTCAAGCGTTCGAAGATTGCGTCGCCATAAAATGCCTGCAATCACATGAGAAACGCCAATATCTTGACTTAATCTTTCGATATCTTTTAGAGGTGACTGTTGTATAATCCAAACATTTTCCATTAGCCAGAGAATATAATTTTAAAAGAGAGAATCCATAATGCTAATGTGGGCAAAATGGGTATACGCATTGACTCAAAATTAATGTAACCCTATTGATTTTGAAAAAAAGTCGTTG
>CALBFA010000078.1 GCA_937888365.1 uncultured Fidelibacterota bacterium
CAACGACTTTTTTTCAAAATCAATAGGGTTACATTAATTTTGAGTCAATGCGTATCCGAGTAATTAACAATACGACTACTTGCATAATACAATATTATGGAATATTTTTATGCCTTGAAGAAAAGGAGCAAATATGAATTTTGACATGCAGAGAATTTCTGAAGTTACGGCCTTAGCTACCACTATTTTAGGTTTTATTGGCGGGTTAGTTTTATACTTTAAACCCACACTTTTGGTAAACGCTAACCATTCTCTTGACAAATGGTACTCGACTAGAAAACAGCTTAAATCATTTGAAATAATGAGAGAAACCGATAGTTTCTACTTTAAATATAATAAAGTTTTTGGGACTATTATGCTTATAGGTACTTTCTATTTACTCTATATATTTTTTACGGAACTCAAAAGTTTTACACCGATGATTAAAGCGACGCCTGGATCACAACTGTTTTTATTTTGGGATATTAGTCTTAATGCCTTTCGTTATTTCGTGATTATTTTTAGCATCGCAGGTACTCCCGTATGGCTATTACTCATATTTTCTCCTTTCACGCTTCAGCGATTAAATGAGTATATGAATCGGTGGATATCATCGAGAATGTGGTTAATGAAATTTGATGAAATGCATTATAGTGTTGATGGATTTGTAATCAAAAACCATAAAATTATTGGTACGCTTGTTGTACTTACTTCTCTTTTGCTTTTTCTAGTCGCTGTTTTATAAGCAAAAGAGTTTACACCTTCAACAGACAACTTCAACTCAAACTAATTTTGAGTTATTTTGTTATCTCTAATTTTTTATTAAAATATTTTTTCACAGAGAGATATTAGGTTTAAATGAGTTCCACTGCTCATATTGCTTTGGCAAAAAAATTACGCAAGCGTAGAGAACGCTATATATGGATTCAAAAGATTTTATTAAAGATAAAATCTTTTGATCAACTTTTTGTCATAATTATTGCAACGATTATTGGCTTATTTGCGGGTATTATTTCCGCTGGATTTAGATCGTTAATCGACTTATTTCGCGAACTATTTTGGCATAAAGGTGCCCTAATTGATGTCTACCGCGCAGCTCCTCTCTATTTAAAAATTGGCGTCCCAGCATTTGGTGGCGGTGCAGTCGCTTGGTTTGTGAATAGATTTGCTCCAGAAGCAAAAGGGCATGGTGTCCCTGAAGTCATGAATGCTGTGGCAACTCAAAATGGTTTTATTCGCATGAGAGTTGTTATAATCAAGGGTTTTGCTTCTGCGATGTCCATTGCAACAGGGGCTTCAGTAGGCCGAGAAGGTCCAATTGTTCAAATTGGTTCGGCCTTTGGATCAACAATTGGACAGCTTTTCCAAGTATCTACTCGTAGAATGAAAACCTTTATCGGTTGCGGTGCAGCTGCAGGTATCGCAGCTACTTTTAATGCTCCCATTGCGGGAGCCTTATTCGCATCTGAAGTTATTTTAGGTGATTTTAGCGCAGCTGCCATCGGTCCAATTATTGTCGCCTCAGTTTTTGGGACGGTTGTTAGTCGGGCAATATATGGCGATTTCCCTGCATTTATTCCGCCCCAATATATGCTACACTCTCCTTTAGAAATTATTTTCTATGTCATACTCGGCGTAATTACAGGAGTAGTCGCCTGGATATTTATTCGCACGCTCTACAAATCTGAAGATTTATTTGATAGCTGGAAAGCACATGTCGCTATTAAAGGACTTTTAGGTGGAGCCATATTAGGAATATTTGCACTTTATTTACCTCAAGTTTTAGGTGTTGGCTATGAAACAATGGATATTGTATTAAGTGGAAATATTGGTTTCTTTTTGGCGGTAGGTTTAGTTTTCGCTAAATTATTTGCAACAAGCTTGTCAATGGGTTTTGGAGCCTCTGGTGGTGTATTTGCTCCCTCTCTATTTATTGGATCCATGTTGGGTGGTGCCTTAGGAACTCTATTTCATACTATGTTTCCAGAAATAACGGCCAACAGCGGTGCTTATGCCCTCGTCGGTATGGCGGCAATGGTTGCGGCGACAACGCATGCCCCCATAACAGCAGTTCTTATTATTTTTGAGATGACAACCGAATATTCTGTAATTTTGCCTTTAATGATCTCCAGTATTATAGCGATGATTATTTCATCCTATCTTTTGAATGATGCCAATATTTACACTATCAAATTATTGAGGCGTGGAATTGATATCTTTGGCGGAAAAGATATCAATATCTTAGACAAAATTAGTGTGAGTTCGCTCAAAAATACACTTTTTGAAACCGTGTCAGAAACACTTTTATTAGCAGATCTACTCAATATTATTTCCGCAAGTCAAGGGACAAATTATTATGTAAAGAACGAGGATGATCAGCTCACTGGCATTATTACGCATTCGTCCATGAGACGCTATTTAAATCATCATGAGGACATCCCCGATGATGCCCAGGCGAGTGATATGATGAATCGTAATTTCACCGTTATATATGATGAGACACCCATTCATGAAGTGTTGCGTCTTATGATACAAATGGATTTAGAGGCATTACCCGTTGTGGATACCAATAATTATATGAATGGCGAAGTTGAACGCTCATCAATAATGAGTCAGTATCAAGAATCACTCATACAAGTTGAGTCTGCTAAAGTAATTGCTAAATCAATTAAATTCCTTAAAAAACAATATCATGAAAAACTAGAAGTCCTTCCAGGATTTAATATTGCAAGAATCAATACACCCTCACAATTTGTAAATCAGACTTTAAAATCACTGAATGCTCGTCAAGTCTATGGCGTTGATATTTTATTGATTCGGCGAAACCTTGACGGCAAGGAATTTGACGTTATTCCAAAACCCAACGATAAACTATTATTATCAGATCAGCTCTTAGTATTTGGAGAAAGAAAGAAAGTTGACCATATCTGTTCAATGATATAATATTGATTCCTCGCAATATTTAAGTAAAAAACTCCCAAATATTTGGGAGTTTTTTACTAAATACTTTTTCAATTTAGAAGGCTTTAAATGCTTCTTCTTCACTCTCCACGATTTGAAATATGCCTTCAAGTTTGCTGACTCTTATCAATGATTTGATTCGAGGTTGCGGATCAATTAAAAACAACTTCCCTTCGCGAAGATCGGCTTGTCTTTTTGCAAATAACAATCCACCTAAACCAGTACTATCGACCATTTTGACATTTTTCATATCGATTAGAATATGTTGAAATTTTGTCTCACCATCACCAATAGCGATAAACACATCTCTTTTAAATTCTTTCACACCGACAACGTCAAAAACTGTATCAACCACATGAATAATTAACGCGTTGTCTCTAATTTGGGTTTTAAACTTCATACTTTTACTTCCTTAATGCACCAGACACCTTGGGAAGGTGTCTCATTATTAGTCAGACCCTGCTGTCTATTGACTGCTGCCAATATATTTTCAAGGGCACATTCTCCAAGTACAATCTTAGTTTATTATTTTTTCAAACTAAATAAAAACACTCATCAATTGAAATATTATTACAAATCATGCTATTACTTTATTTCGCATTATTTCAAATATTATCACCGCGACAGGTTTATTTTATTTAACTTTAATCAATAAATATCGTTAAATATACAAAATAATTTATTGACACAACGTTCCAATAAATCTAATATTCCCTATGAATCATTCGACAATACGATAAGCTTACTATTTTAATATTTCACGATAATAAAGGGACATTCAATGTCAGATAATAAAAGAAGTTTAGGAACTTTTGATGGTGTTTTTACACCCACAATTCTAACAATCCTTGGTGTTATTATGTACTTACGGATGGGTTGGGTCGTGGGAAATGCTGGTTTTGGCGGCGCCATACTCATCATCGTTTTAGCTAAAATTATTACCATCAGTACTGGATTTTCAATATCCTCGATGGCTACTAACTCCAAAGTCGGTGCAGGTGGATTCTATTCCTTAATTTCACGTTCTTTAGGATTAGAGGTCGGCAGTGCCGTCGGTATTCCACTATTCCTCTCTCAAGCCCTCGGTGGTGCATTATATATCGTCGGTTTTACGGAAGCATGGTTGGCAATTTTTCCATTGCACAGTGCTATATTGGTCTCTGTATCAGTTTTGTCTATTGCTTTTATTATTAGCATTATCGGAGCACAATTCGCTATGCGTAGCCAATATTTAATTATGGCGATTATCTCCTTATCCTTGCTATCTTTGTTTCTTGGGGCGACACCCGAAACGATTGAATTAACTACAATAGGCTCTTTTCCTAATGCAAGTTTTTGGACTGTTTTTGCCATATTTTTCCCCGCTGTAACAGGTATTTCCGCAGGAGCGGCGATGTCTGGGGAGTTGAAAGACCCGGGTAAATCATTACCTCTTGGAATTTTATCAGCTATTGGAATTGGCTTTGTTATCTATGTGGCTGTCGCTTTTTGGTTGGACCGTTTAGCCACTACCGAACAACTATTAACCAATAATGTCATTATGTTCCAAATTTCAAGATGGCATTATTTAATTGTTGCGGGCGTGTTAGGTGCAACCTTTTCCAGCGCATTAGGAAGTATTTTAGGTGCACCGCGAACATTGATGGCTATGGGACAAGATAAAGCCATACCATTTCATAAAACGATGAGTAAAACGTATTTAGGCGGCGAACCAATTCCCGCATTAATTTTTACATTTATCATTATTCTGGTTTGTTTACTGTTGGCTGACTTAGATACTATCGCTCCCCTATTGACGATGTTTTTTCTGGTTACATATACAACCATTAACGTCGCTGTTGCCATTGAAAACGGTCTTGGAATCCCCTCCTTTCGTCCTCGCTTTAAAACACCACTTTGGGTTTCCATTATTGGTGCGATTTGGGGGATTATTGTCATGTTTTTAATCGATCCTCTATTTGCTGGAGTTGCCTGGATTCTAGTTTTAATTTTCTACATTATTCAAATAAAAAGACGCCTTCTAACACCCTGGGGCGACATTCGAATTGGTATCTTTAATGCCATTGCTGAGTGGGGAGCACGCAAGGTTTCTCTATTCTCTAAAAACCCAAAAACATGGAAACCAAATGTAATGGTTCCCATCGAAGATCCCCAAAACTGGCCATTGTTAATGAATTTTTTAAGAGATTTAGTCTTCCCATCAGGAACTATTAGATTGTTTTCGGTACGCCTTTTAGATGAAGGAGTTCATGTCATCGTTCGTGGAATAGCAGGTCAACTTTTCGGGAAAAGGTTTCAAGAAAAAGAACAAAAAAGAATTCAACAAGCCGAGATTGAAGTTAATACCATTGAAACTCAACTTGAAAATCTACTAGCTCCCGTACAGGCAGAAGGCTTGCTCGCCACCTCAACAGTTATTGAATGTAATAACTTTTTAGAAGGAATGAGTATTATTACCCAAGTCATGCGCGGGATGCACTTCCCACCCAATATGATTTTTTTAACCTTGAGTTTTGACAATAAAAAAGACGATAAAGTTGAAGAAATGATAACCATTGCTGTCAGAGAGAAACTCGGAATTGTCATTTTTTCTCAACACCCTCGTTCTGCATTAGGGCATCAACAAGTTGTTAATATTTGGTTACGAATGAGTAGTCCTAATAAAGATTTAACAGTACTTCTAGCCCTTCAACTAAAAAATAATTGGCGATGCAAACTCTGCTTTATTACCGTCGTTTCGGATGAGTCTCAGAAGGATAACTATAAAATTATACTCGAACGACTCATTGATCGCACGAGAATGCCAAGTGATACGGAAAGTCTCGTACTTGTGGGAGATTTTGCACAATGTCTGAGAGAAGCTCCTGTCGCTGATCTAAATATTTTCGGATTAAGCAACGAACTAAACGCCAACATCATGCACGATTTAGCCGACAATGCAAATACATCATGCCTTTTTATTCGTGATGGCGGTGACGAAAGTATGGTCGTCTAGGCGACTTTTTATCAACAACTCCACATTATCTAAACGCTAGACCTCTTTCTAATTTCTAGCGTTTAGATTTAACTTTTATTTTCTAAACCATTTAATTGAGTTTATAATGCAGGGATGATTAAAACAAAACTTCTTTATCAATTTCTACTGAATGTCGTATCGTTTATTTTTGGCCCCCTATTATTGCTGAATATTTTCTCGGAAAGTCATTTTCAATTTCATGTGCTAGGATTTATCGTTTCCCTTTTTGGCTTTTTCCTTTACTTCCGCGCTATTACAGATATTCTGCATTTTGGACAAGGATTTCCACTTTTCGGACTTTTTCCTAAGCGCCTTGTAAATCAGGGACTTTATACCAATAATCGACATCCCATTATTTGGGCAACTTTATTGTATATTTTAGGCTTATTGATGTCTTATTCCCTTGATTATGCAACAATCACTATATTATTATCCATGACTTTCATTTTATTAACCACCTATACTAAGATTATGATTGATCGAAAATTGTTGCGCTTGTTTAATGAAGATTTTATCACCTATAAAAATAGCGTCCCGTTTCTAAAATGGAAATTTATCAAATCGTCTGACATCAAAATTTCGCTCGCTCATCAAATTGTTTGGTTCTTTTCCGTCATTTTCTTCAGTATAAAATATCGAATATCTGTAACTGGGTTTCATCATATTCCCCTAAAACCGCCGTTTGTTGTTGTTGCACCCCATCAATGCTACTTCGACCCTTTCCTTTTCGGTGGATTCATTCCTTACAAAGTTCATTATATTACGACAGCCGATGTCTTTAAATCGAAATTCTTAAAATTTGGACTCGATGCGATTGGTACTATTCCCATTCGACGACACGTCCAAGATTTAAAAGCCATCCGAAAAATGTTAAATTTAGTCAAACGAGGTCAACCCGTTGGTATTTTTCCCGAAGGCGGTCGAACCATGGATGGCCGACCTCTCGAAATCGCTCCCGAAACCATAAAATTTATTCAAAAATGCAATGCACCTATTTTGCCATTGAAAATGAAAGGTGCCTTTGAAATTTGGCCTAGATGGTCAAAGGTACGACGATCAGGGAAAGTTGAGATTGAGTTTCAACCGGTTATTCCTGTTGAAGATCAAGGGGATTTAGACACACTTACGAAACGTATTAAATCCTCGATTTTTTATGACGAAACCAACTATTCTCCCACGACCTCTAAAAGGCGAGGGCATGGACTCAATGAATTGCTTTGGTCGTGTCCAGAATGCCATGAAAACGATACAATTCAAAGTGATGGGAAAATGTCGATTTCCTGTCGTCATTGTCATGAACAATGGGACGTCTCTCCAAAGCTTCATTTAATTGGGAAACAATCATTTACAATCGCATCATGGCTTGATACGATTCGATCTGATATTTCGCCGTTAAAATCATTCGATCCCGAATATGATTTTGAACCAGATGAAAATGCCTATCTTTTTTCAGATGTTCTATCCTATATCATTGATGACGAAGTTATCACTACGGAAAATTTATCGTTAATGATGACGAATAAAAACATTGTATTATTTCAAAATACTAAAGTATTAGAAATATTCCCTTTTCAAGGCATCACATATTTCTCAAAGGATTTTCATCATAAATTGTCTATCGCTTTGAAAAGAATTCGCTACACTTTCGCTTTGCAGAAAACCGATATCCAAATGAAATGGTTTGATTACTTTAATAAATTGAAATAACATTTTTCTTATTTATTTATTTCTGTAACAACATCGGATCTCTTTAGCTTCCTGATACGTCGATTGATTTCTCTCGCTATTTAGTTTCTTTTCTATTTCATATTGCCGTTTATCTTGTCGGAAAATCAAATAGAGGTCTGCGTGAAAAAAACAAAACACCTTCCTGAAATAACTGTAAAAGCTGTCATACTCGGCATTGTTTTAAGTATGATTTTAGCGGGAGCAAATGCTTATCTGGGTCTTTTCGCTGGGATGACAGCATCGGCTTCTATTCCCGCTGCAGTGATTAGTATGGGAATATTCCGACTCTTTAAAAAACATAATATTTTAGAAAATAATATTGTCCAAACTGCGGCTTCAGCGGGCGAGTCCCTTGCAGCAGGCGTTATTTTTACAATTCCAGCTCTCATTTTAATGGGATATTGGAAAACTTTTGATTACTGGGAGATTGCAAAAATTGCAGGCATTGGTGGATTGATAGGTGTCCTTTTTACAATACCCTTACGACGCGCTCTTATAGTAGAAGCAAAATTAAAATTCCCTGAAGGTATCGCAACTGCCTCGGTTTTACGAACTGGAGACTCTGACGACGACAGCGATAAAGATACGCGTGAAGGCGACTTAAAAACGTTAATCTGGGGAAGTATCGTAGGAGCCATCATGAAATTTGGTCAACAAGCTTTGGCTTTATGGGGTTCCTCTATTGAAACCGTACAGGTGATGACTGTTACGCGTGGACAAGCCGCTTTAGGGCGTTCGATTTTTGGGATGGGGATGGATATTTCTCCTGCCCTCCTTTCTGTCGGTTTTATTGTCGGACGGAATATCGCGATACTCGTTTTCGCTGGAGGACTAATTTCTTGGGGTTTCGCAATTCCTATCTACACATATTTCAACCCTTTTGACGGTAATGCAATGGATGCGGCTTGGGATATTTGGAATGAAAAAATTCGTTATCTCGGCGTTGGGGCAATGGTTGTAGGCGGTATTTGGTCCTTTATTAAACTTTTAAAACCTTTGATTATCGGCATTAAAGCCAGTCTCAATACCTATAGTTCCTTAAATACTAATATTGAAATTAAGCGCGAAGAACAAGACATTCCTATAAAATATGTTGGTATTGCTTTAGCCATTCTCATTATCCCCATGTATTTTATGTATTTAAATGTTCTTCAGTCAAACAGTATAGCATTGATTGTTACGTTTATTATGGTTGTATTTGGATTCCTTTTTTCCTCCGTTGCCGCCTATATGGCTGGCGTTGTAGGTTCTTCCAATAATCCAATTTCAGGTGTAACAATCGCGACAATTCTTTTTTCATCCCTACTTCTTCTGGCTCTTATGGGAGCAGGTAGTATGGAGGGAGCTGCGGGTTCTATTTTAATTGGCGCAGTGGTCTGTGCAGCGGCTTCTATTGGCGGCGATAACATGCAAGATTTAAAAACGGGCTATTTGCTTGGCGCGACGCCATGGAAACAACAAGTGATGCAAATTGTGGGAACCATTAGTGCCGCACTTGTTTTAGGTTTTGTTCTAGATATCCTTCACACGGCTTATACAATAGGTTCGACGGATCTCCCAGCACCTCAGGCTACATTAATGAAATCCGTAGCAGAAGGTGTGTTTCAAGGGAATTTGCCATGGAATTTTGTTATTTGGGGAGCCGTTTTAGGCATTGTTATTATTTTAATGGATGTCTTTCAAGAGAGGCGAGGTTCGGATTTTAGGATACCCGTTCTTGCCGTTTCCGTCGGTATTTATCTTCCTATCGAGCTTTCAACTCCCATATTTTTGGGAGGGATGATAGCTCATTATTTAAAAATTGTAACACAATCTGATATTGTTGAAAAACGAGGCGTTTTACTTTCTGCTGGATTAATTACGGGCGAAGCCCTCATGGGTATCATCGTCGCGCTCCCAATATTTTTTACGATGGATAAAGAATGGTGGCCCAATATTGCTGGATTCGAAAGTTTAGGATTAATATTTTTCGCCTTAATCATTTACTGGTTTATTTCCTTGCGTAAGATGAATCACTCAACATCTACAGAACAAACATTATAGAAATCGGAGAAGTATTATGAAACCCGTTACGCGCGAATTTATTCATCGTTTACCAAAGCCTGAACTCCATTGTCATTTAGATGGTTCTTTGCGGATTGAAACCATGTTAGATATTGCCCAGAAGGAAAAAATTGAACTCCCTTCAAAAGATCCAGATTTATTATTAAAAGCAGTTGCTGTTTTGGACAAAGTTAAAAATCTAGAAGAGTATATTGAAAAGTTTGGCATTACTCTATCTGTTTTGCAATCTCCTGAGTCCTTACGTCGTGCTGCTTTTGAACTAGCTGAGGATGCAGCTAAAGAAAATATTAAATACATTGAAGTTCGGTATTCCCCTATTTTGCATAACAACCATGGCATGACTCCCATGCAAAGCTTAGATGCTGTTCTAGAGGGTCTTAGGGAAGCTGAGAGCGAATTTAATATTCAAACAGGTGTCATCATTTGCGGGATTCGAAATATTTCTCCCGATGTATCGCTTCAACTGGCCGAATTAGCCGTGGCGTATAAATATCGTGGCGTCGTTGGCTTTGATTTAGCAGGAGCCGAAGAGAATAATCCCGCTAAAGCGCATATCGGTGCATTCTACTTAACACGGAATAATAATATCAATATCACATTACACGCTGGTGAGGCCTATGGTCCGGAAAGTATTCATCAAGCCATACATTATTGCGGTGCCAACCGGATTGGACATGGAACGCGCCTTAAAGAAAACGGCGACTTATTGAATTATGTCAACGATCAACGCATTTGTTTAGAAATTTGCCTCAATTCCAACGTGCATACGCAATCTATCAAAAAGATTGAAGATCATCCAATACGATTGTATCTTGACTATGGTTTGAGACTTTCATTAAATACAGACAATCGACTTATTTCAAACACAACGCTAGTTGATGAATACATGACGGCCTATAAATATTTTAATTTTAATATGTTAGATTTCAAAGATATCATCATTTCTGGATTTAAAAGTGCATTTTTACATCATAGAGAACGAACGCGTCTTATCAAAGATGTAGCAGATGAGATTGATGACTACCTTGGTATTGTTCATCCTCATTAGGAATATTAAAACAAAAAAAGGCTCTTTTAATAGAACCTTTTTTTTGCGGAGAAGGAGAGATTCGAACTCTCGGTAGTTTGACCTACACACGCTTTCCAAGCGTGCACCTTAAGCCACTCGGACACCTCTCCATTTTTCAATACTGTCAGTCCAAGGACTTACAGCGAGGGCGAATATAATCGAAGACTTGTCGGCTGCAAATGTCAAAATATGTGAACTGCTTGAATCATATAAATAGAAAAACACCTAATAACCCCACTAATTATTAGGTGCTTCATTATTTTAAATATAGATCAACTAGCCTAACAAAGTTTCAGCAGGTGAATATTCCATCGAAAATGCATCGGCAACAGCTTTGCAGGTTACATTGCCTTTGTACATATTAAGACCAAGCTTAAAACCGTCATCACTTTTTAAAGCATCGACAGGCCCCATGTCTGCAATCTTCAATACATAGGGTAATGTTGCATTTGTTAGAGCAATTGTAGATGTATAAGGCACTGCGCCAGGCATATTTGCGACACAGTAATGAACAATGCCATGTACGAGAAAAGTAGGTTTTTCATGCGTTGTTGGACGACATGTTTCAATACATCCACCTTGATCAACAGCGACGTCAACAACGACGGATCCCTTACGCATCAATTTAAGCATATTTTTAGTCACCAGAGCAGGAGCTTTTGCACCTGGAACCAATACTGCACCAATCAATAAATCCGTTTGAGGCAATAATTTTTTAATATTAGCAGACGTCGAATACATTGTAAAAACGTTTGCTGGCATGATGTCGTCGAGTTCTCTTAGTCTGTTGATATTTAAATCAAACATATAGACTTGAGCTCCTAGCCCCGCAGCCATTTTCGCGGCATTTGTACCGACTATTCCCCCACCAAGAATCATTACGGTGGCAGGTTTTACACCTGGAACACCGCCTAGTAATATCCCTCGTCCACCCATTCGTTTTTCAAGAAACTTAGCGCCTTCTTGCGTCGCCATTCTTCCAGCAACTTCACTCATTGGTTTTAATAATGGCAAAGAATGATTAGGTGATTCGACGGTTTCATACGCTATGGCCGTTGCCCCTGATTTCAAGAATGAGTCCGTTAATTCCTTGTCGGCAGCAAAATGAAAATATGTAAAAACAGTTTGATCTTTTCGTGCCATTGCTATTTCAACGGGTTGAGGTTCTTTTACTTTTACTATCATGTCTGCAGTTGCCCAAATTTCTGCAGCAGTTTCAATAATAATAGCGCCTGCGTCGATATAAGCTTCATTTAAAAATCCAGAGTTTACACCTGCATTATTTTGAATTAATACTTTGTGATGTCTTTGGACGAGAGTTTCTACACCACCGGGTGTCATGGCAACTCTATTTTCATTATTTTTAATTTCTGTGGGTACTCCGATAATCATGGCTTCCTCCATAAATCGTTAATTTATATCGTGTTCTCTCCTTCGAGAATCGTTGTTAAAAACGCATCATAATTGAACAATTCTTGTGCCAATTCCAATACTTGATTGGCTGTTACGGCCTCAATTCTTTCCATAAATTCATCCAAACTAAAATTTCGATGATAGTACATTTGTTGCCGTCCTAAGCGTATCATACGTCTTTCCATGGATTCATCAGACATCACAACTCCAGATTTATACTGCGCTTTTACGCGTTGAAGTTCCAGCTCTGGTATAGCTTGTTTTTTAATAATCTCAAGTTCTTGTTTTATAAGTTCAATTGCTTTTTCACTTTTTGATTTTTCTGTAGCACAATAAATGCCGAAAGTACCCGTATCTTCATAAAGGTTCACAAACGAAAATATGGAATATGCGACACCATATTTTTCTCGAATATTCTGAAATAATCGTGCACTCATCCCTCCGCTTAATATTGAATTTAATATGGCTAAGGGCCAACGATTATTATCATGTACAGAAACGGTTCGGGTTCCATAAATCATGTGACTTTGAGATATATCCTTTTGGAAAACATATTTGCCTCTACGTGCGTCATTTTCAGGTACAATATTTCCAATGATTTTTGTTTTTCGTTTAATTTGAAAATATGCATCGACAAAATTCAATAATTGCTCGTGTTCAACAAAGCCCGCTGCAACAATAACTATTTTTTCAGGCGTATAATTTTCATTAAGATATTGATTAAGTTTATCACTATTAAATTGCCGAATTGACGATTCATTTCCAATAACAGGCTTCCCTAAATTATGATTTGGGAAAATATGAGCATCAAAATGTTCGAAAATAACGTCGTCAGGCATATCTTGATAATCTCTTAGTTCATCAAGAACTACTTCTTTTTCTCGCTCAATTTCGGCTTTTGGAAAAGTCGGATTCAACAATATATCGGAAAGTATATTGACAGCGATATTTAGATGTTCACTTAATACGCGAGCATGAAAACAGGTATATTCCTGCGATGTAAATGCATTGAGTGTGCCACCAACACTTTCTAATTCGTTAGCAATATCATAAACATTTCGATTTGTCGTCCCCTTAAATATCGCATGTTCAAGAAAATGTGAAATTCCTGCAACTTCATCGAATTCATTCCGACTACCCGTTCGAACCCAGAAGCCTAAGGCAACAGAGCGAACAGACGCTACACTTTCGGTAACAATTGTAAGTCCATTTTGAAGTATTGTCGATTTACGCATCTCTACGAAACTCTCCGCCCAGTTAGATTATTTCTAAATACTTAGATAAAATCTTAACGTTAAATTGAATGGTGTTAACTATTTACTTTTCTATAATGTGTATCCGTCTAACAAGCAAAGGTTTAGTCTCTTTTGATCGTTATTGATTGGCTGTTCTATCGGGCAATGATTTGAAAATTTATTTCATCTCTTTTTATCGATACAAATTAATTATATAAGTACATTAATTAAAATGGCAGAGTCTTTTTACAAACTCTGCCATGGTAATAGTTATCTTTGTTCATTAAATAAGACGATTAATTTAGTCTCTTCTAAATCGTTTATTTCCACCGCTTCTAGAGTTATCTCTGTTGCCACTACGTTCAGGTCTTTCGCGACGAGGTGGTTCAACATAACCTTCAGGTTTTTCTAAAAGATCTCTACGGCTTAGGTTTAAGCGACCTTCTCTGTCAACTTCTAACAATTTTACTTTAACAGAATCACCAATATTTAAAATATCAGTCACTTTATCGACGCGTTCCCAAGCAAGTTTACTAATATGCACTAAGCCTTCTTTGCCTGGTAAAATTTCGACAAATGCACCAAAATCCATGATTCGTTTGACGGTACCGTCAAATACTTCATCAACTTTTGGTTTACGAACGGTATTAAATACGCGTTCATATGCAGCATCAGCAGAATCTTGATCAAGTGCAAAAATGAGCACGGTTCCATCATTATCGATATCAACTGTTGCACCTGTATCGGCAGTAATAGATTTAATATTTTTGCCTCCTGGTCCAATAACCATTCCAATATCATCAATATCAACTTGCATTGTCATATATCTTGGAGCATAAGGAGACATTTCTGCGCGAGGTGCAGCGAGTTCTTCTTCCATGATATTAATGATATGCTCGCGTCCTTTTTTGGCTTGTTCCAATGCTTCACGCATTATTTCAGTACTTAAACCTTGAATTTTAAGATCCATTTGGATGGCTGTTACGCCGTCACGACTACCCGTAACTTTAAAATCCATGTCGCCATAATGATCTTCATCACCGAGGATGTCGCTTAAAACAGCATGACGTTTTCCATCAGAGATGAGTCCCATTGCAATACCGGCAATCGTTTTCTTGAGACCAACGCCTGCATCCATCAACGATAAGGAACCACCGCAAACACTCGCCATTGAAGAGGAACCATTTGATTCCAATATTTCTGACACGATACGTGTTGTGTAAGGGAAATCTGGTTTTTTAGGCATATGAAATTTTAACGCTCTTTCGGCTAAATTTCCATGACCAATTTCACGACGTCCCGTAAATCCAATACGACCTACTTCACCAACACTATAAGGTGGAAAGTTATAATGGAGATAGAATGTTTTTCTCATATCATTATCAATATCATCAATGATTTGTTCGTCATCTTTTGTTCCAAGTGTTGTAGCAACAAGAGCTTGTGTTTCACCACGTGTAAATAATGCCGATCCATGCGCTCTAGGTAAGACACCTGTTTTTATCGTAATTTTGCGAATTTCTTCTAAATTACGTCCATCAACACGAACTCTATCTGTCATAATTCTTTCACGAATATTTGCTTTTAAACGATCCGAAAAAGTTGATTTGACAGTGCCTAAATCGTCTGGATATTCTTCTTCAAATTGCAACGCTAACGCTTTTGCAAAATCATCTTTTGCCAAGGAGCGTTTTTGTTTTTCAACAATCGAATTTAATTCAGATAACTTTGTTTCGTCAATTGCAGCGTTCACTTTGGCAATAAGTTCATCTTTTGAATGATCAATTTCCATAACGCGTTTGACAGGATTAACTTCGTCGATTATAGTTTGTTGAAAATCGATCAGAATTTTAATCTGAGTCTGTGCAAATTCAATCGCTTTTATGAGTATATCTTCCGTTACTTCGTGCAATTCACCTTCAACCATTGTGACATCAGTTGCTGTTCCAGCGACGATAACATCCATCTCAGAAACGTTCATTTGCTCCATCGTTGGGTTGACAATGAATTCTCCATCAATGAGTCCAACCCTGACAGATGCTAGAGGTTCTGCTAACGGTAAATCAGAAACACAAATTGCTGCTGAAGCACCCAAAACACTTAATGCATCTGCTGGATTTTCTTTGTCTGTTGAGACAACGGTTATCATTATTTGTGTTTCAGCCATATAGCCTTCCACAAACATGGGACGTATGGGACGGTCCGTTAAACGAGCCGTCAATATTTCTTTTTCGGAAGGTCGGGCTTCGCGTTTAAAAAATCCACCTGGAATTTTTCCACCAGCATAGGTTTTTTCGCGAAATTCAACTTGAAGAGGAAAAAATCCTCGGGAAAAATCGTTTTCTTTAGCAGCTGTAACAACTGCCAGTAGAGCAGTTTCGCCATACTGTACGAAAACTGATCCATTTGCTTGTTTGGCCATAAGACCTGTCTCAATAGACAGCGTCTTTCCACCAAATACTATTTCTTTACGAATCAAAAATGACTCCGTTCTAAACAACAATTACACCAAAATGTAAATGCCGCTTAATAAGTTTGTTTATCGGCGAATACCGAGTTTAGCTATCAATTCTTTATATTCATTTACGTCGTTGCGCATGATGTATCTAAGTAAACGACGACGTTGCCCTACTTTAATCAAAAGACCCCGACGTGTATGATGATCTTTTTTAAATTTCTTTAAATGCTCTGTTAATAGACGGATGTCTTCTGTTAATAACGCCACTTGTACAGCAGATGAACCAACGTCACCTTCTTTTTTACCGTACTCTTTAATTATAGCATCTTTTACTTCTTTTGTTAAGGCCATTTGCCCTCCTAATTGTTGAGATAATTCTCAATTAGAGACATGCAAGTCTCTTTATCGTTGTTTAGTTGTTCTGTTAATATCTCTGGGGTTTCAAACTTCTTTTCCCCCCTTAATTTTTGTAAAAATTCGATCGTTAATCCGTTTCCATATGCAGGGGCAGTTTTCGTTTCATCTAAAAATAAATGTACTTCAATAACTTCTCCAATTTGATCATTAAATGTAGGTCTCACGCCAATATTGCACATCCCAAATGATGATTGATTATCCCATAAACACTTTACAAGATACACACCTCTATTGGGAACTACTTTTTGCGATGAATCAAGCTCAATATTTGCGGTTGGGAAAGTCAGCTGCCGCCCTCGTTGCATTCCTTTTACAACATTTCCCCTAATAATATATGAATGTCCCAGCATTGCATTCGCTAAATCTAGACGATCACCTTGAATGTGATCACGAATCATTGTACTGCTCACAGGCTGGTTTTCATTCATCAGAGCATCAATAATCGTTACGTCAAAACCGGATGTTTTTCCGAGTTCCTGAAGAAGAGTCACATCCCCTTCTCGGTTTTTCCCAAATCGATGATCATATCCTATTATAATATGCTTTGCTTTTAAGGCATCAATTAAAACTTTTTTTATAAACGAAGCTGCATTGAGTTCAGAAAATCCTTTGTTAAAATCCAAAGCAACAAAATAATCAAGGTTAAAGTATCTTTCAGTAATTAAAGCTTTTTCTGCGAGAGTGGATAGCAGACGAATAGGGCGTTTGTTTTTTGATCTTAAAAGCAATTGAGGATGGGGTTCAAACGTGAGTAAAATAGACGGCAATTTTGTATTATGTGAAATCGCAACGGTTTTTTTTAAAAGGTTTTGATGACCTCTGTGGATACCATCAAAGCTACCTATCGTAACAATACTGCCTTCAACAGTTGGAAAATCGTTTAAGCAGCGGATAATTTCCATTGTTCTTCAAACTCTTCAATTGTGAGGCTATCCTCAATTTTAAAATCACCAATCGCTGTTCTTTCTAACATTTTCAAATAGCCAATTGTACCGAGGGCAGAGGCAATATCTTCTCCCAAGGTTCGAACGTAAGTTCCTTTACTACATTTAACGGTAAACATTAAACTGTCGGATAATAATTCATTCAATTCTATGCTATAAATAAATATTTTAATAGGTTCGCGGTCCACTTCAATCCCATCCCGAGCATATTTATAAAGTCTTCTACCGTTGACTCTTTTAGCTGAAAACATTGGCGGGATTTGAGTTATTTCTCCTTCAAATTGCTTTAGAACGGATTCGATTTGTTTTATCTCAAGCTCTGGGATTTGTGATTCTTCAACAATTTTACCCTTGATGTCACCTGAATCAGTTTTTGTACCAAAATGTAACTGAGCCCGATATGTTTTTGTTAATTCCATAAATTCGTTTGATTTTTTTGTATGACGACCGGTTAAAACAATAAGAAGCCCTGTCGCAAATGGATCTAAAGTCCCAGCATGACCAACTTTTTTAAAATGAGTGATGTCCCGAATTTTTTTAACGACATCAAAACTCGTCCAATCAACGGGTTTATTAATTAAATACGTGTTAGATGCGCTCAAACGATATCTCTTAATAATTTGTTAATTTTATCCGTCGCTGCGAGAGTGTCATCCAATACAAATAAAACTTCAGGGACATATTTTAAGGGGACATTTTGACCGATATGATATCGAATCTTTTTACGATGACCAATAATAATCCGCATGGTTGATTTCACAGCATTTTCATTCCCATAAATAGAAAAGAATATTTTGGCTGTTTTTATATCAGACGCCATTTCAACTTTAGAAGTTGTAATGAAACCCGGCGTCGTATTGGCCAAATTTCGCACCATATAATCAGCAACGGCAACCTTGATTGCGTCTGCGACTTTATTGGGTCTCATACCTGCCATTTATTGAGAGGATTCCAATTTTCTTTTCTTTTCAACGACGGTATGGAATCTAAGCTCGTCGCCTACTTTTAGACGATCCCAGTCTTTAATTGCAATACCACATTCGTTGCCTTCAGGCACTTCTTTTACTTCATCTTTAAAACGTTTGAGGGTTTTAATGACGCCCGAATGAATCACCTCATCGTCACGAACGACTCTAATATTTAACTCCCTACGTGCGAATCCAGATGTTACTTTACAACCAGCAATGATGCCAATTTTGGGTATTTTGAAAAGATTTAGCACTTCTGCTGTTCCAATGGGTGTTTCAATTTTTTCAGGTTCTAGCATACCTTCGAGTGCTGCTTTTATTTCATCAACCGCATCGTAGATAATCGAATAATGTCTAATATCGACATCTTCAGCTTTCGCTAATAACTTAGCTTTTGTATCTGCTTTTACGTTAAAACCAATGATAAAAGCTTTCGATGCAGATGCGAGTAAAACGTCCGATTCCTTAATCATACCAATGCCGCGATGAATAATTCGAACAGCCACTTCTTTGGTTGCCATTTTCATTAATGAGTCCGCAAGGGCTTCAATGGAACCATCGACATCACCTTTAATAACAATATTAAGGTCTTTAACTTTTCCTTCAGCAATTTGCTGAGATATTTGGTCAAGTGTTTGATGTCTCATGCGTTTGAAATCTTGTTCACGACGTATTTGTTGCCGTTCTGCACTGACTTCTTTCGTACGTTTTTCACTTTCCATAACGATGAATTTATCGCCTGCTTTTGGTACGTCTCCAAAGCCTAATATTTCGATTGGCGTGGAAGGTCCAGCTATTTTTACTCGGGCATTTCGCTCGTTGATTAAAGCGCGTACTTTACCGCTATAATCACCGCAAACAAAAGGGTCTCCGACGCGAGCAGTCCCTCGTTGAATCAATACAGTAGCGACGGACCCTAGTCCTTTATCGAGTCTGGATTCAATGACAATACCTCTGGCATAGGTGTCAGGATTGGCTGTTAATTCGAGCATTTCTGCTTCTAGAATAAGCTGATCCAAAATGGCCGAAACATTATTACCAAATTTTGCTGAAATTTCAATATCAGGATATTTACCACCCCAACTTTCTACAAGCATGTCATGTTCAGCGAGTTCGCGACGCACACGTTCAGTATCCGCTCCTGCTTTATCAATTTTATTAATTGCAAAAATAATGGGAACACTTGCGGCTCTGGCATGATTAATAGCTTCGACGGTTTGCGGCATGACAGCATCGTCAGCTGCTACGACAATAATAACGATATCTGTAACTTGAGCCCCCCTCGCACGCATAGCAGTAAACGCTTCGTGACCCGGCGTATCTAAAAATGTTAGCTCTTTACCATCAGGTAACACGACGCAATACGCACCGATATGCTGTGTTATTCCACCCGCCTCTCCAGCGATTACATTCGTACTTCGGATATAGTCAAGCAAGGATGTTTTTCCATGATCGACATGTCCCATAATTGTAATAACGGGAGGTCTTGGCTGTAATGTACCTGTTTCTTCTTCTTCAAATTCTTCTTCAGCTTCATCAATGATTTCGTCTTGAAATTCAACATTTACTTCAAATTCACCCGCAAGAAGTTCAATAGTATCACGATCAATCCTTTGATTAATAGTCACCATCATACCCATTTCCATACATTTACCAATCAAATCTGAAATATCTATTTCGATTAAATCAGCAAACTCATGAAGAGCAATAAATTCTGTCACTTTAAAGATGTCTAAGGCATCCGAATCACCTTCTTCGCCGCTTTGACCGCCACGTTTTTTACGACGTTTCTTTTCTTCAAAGGAAGAAATGGTTTTCTTAATATTTTCTTGAACTTTTTTATCATCAACTTTATGTGTTTTTTTATTTTTATTTTGAACAGAGTGCGTGTCCTTGATGACTTTCTTAATCTTCCGTTCAATTTTATGGGCTACAATTTTGCTCTTTACGGGTGCTTCAACTACTTTGTCTTTTTCAACGTTTGCGACGGTTTTCGTACTTTTTTTCTTTAAATTGCTTTCTTTGTCTAATATTTCTTGAGCGATCTGTTCTGCTTCTTCGCGTTGCTTCTTCTCTTTTTCAAACTTGAGTTTTTCTTCTTCTTCAAGTTTTTTTCGAGCAATAGCAACTTCCCGTAGTCTCAGTATCTCTGTTTCTTTTTTTGCATTCTCTTCATCTTCGCGCTTTTTCTTTTCAATTTCAGTTCTCTGGATGCGCTCTTCTTCTTCTGTGCGACGAGCTTCTTCAATTATACGAAGTTCATCTTCCTTCTTTTCAATTTCTAATTGATACAAATCGGCTGCAAAATGTTTTAGAATCAAATCAAATGTTGAGCTTTCAACAACATCCATATGATTGCGAATTTCGAATCCTTTTTCACGCAAGAAAGAAACAATTTCTTGATGTGAAATATTAATCTGCTTAGCAATTTGGTATATTCTTTTGGGTGTACTCAACGATACCTCTCAGGCTTCTTCTTAAAATGCAATCAAAGCTGCATTAATTGTTTTCGTCTTCATCTGATATTTCAACGATTTCTTCAACTACCTGAACCTCAACTTGCTCCATTAATGCAGCTAAAAATTCATCAATTGTTTTTTCACCAAGACCTTTAATACTTAATAAAGCATCTCTACTTGTATTGATAACATCATCAACGGTTTCAATGCCATTATCTATCAAAATATTTACGACTCGAGTCGGTAAATTATTGACGTCAATCAAAAAGACATCTTCACGAGCGGGACCTTCTGACTCATTTCTGGAACGTGCTTCAATTTCATAACCCGTGATTTTTGACGCTAGGCGTACGTTTTGACCATTTTTCCCAATGGCGATTGAAATATCAGAATTTTCGAAACGAGTGTATGCTTTTTTCATTTCTAAATCAATTTCAACTTGATAGGGTTTTGCAGGAGACATCGCCCGTGAAATTAATAATCGAGGTTCAGAACTATAGTTGATAATATCAATTTTTTCACCATTGAGTTCACGAACTATAACTTGAATACGACTCCCCTTCATTCCCACGCAGGCACCAACGGCATCGATACGTCTATCATGTGACTCGACCACAATTTTCGTACGATCGCCTGCTTCACGCGATAAAGCTTTCACTTCGATATGACCGTCTTCAATCTCAGGAACTTCATTTTTAAATAATTTTAATAGGAAATCTGGAGACGCTCTTGAGATAATAATTTCCGGACCTTTTTTCTCCCAAATCACATCTTTAATGATGGCTCTAATCGACTCTCCACGACGGTAACGCTCGTTATAAATCTGTTCTTCACGAGGCATTTTTAATTCAGCGCGATCAATATTTATAACGATGGAATCGCGTCGTATTTGACGAATCTCACCAATAACTATTTCACCAATGCGTTCTTTATACTCTTTGTAAACTTGTAGTCGTTCAAATTCTTGAATCTTTTGAGACAATATTTGTTTTGCATAAGTTACCAGACGTCGGCCGAAGCTATCAGGGTCTAAGACATCAATATATAAGTCCCCAATTTCTAAGTCAGGAGCTACTTTGTGAGCTGTTTCAATATCAACTTCAAAATCGGGATCATCGACGACTTCAACGACTTCTTTTTCATGATAAATCTCAATTTCACCTTTATCCATATTGACGATAACATCAAAGTTATCGACATTTCCATACTTCCGTTGGATTAAGGTTTCAAATATTTCCTTAATGATATCCGCTAGCTCTTTTCTATCGATATCTTTTTCTTTTGCTACCTGGATAAATCCTTCAACGATCTGCTTACTGATCAAGGTTAGAACCTCCTATTACCATTTAAGGACTAAATGTCCTTCAATTATTTGAGAATATGGAATCGCCAACGTCTCATTTTCAAGGCTAAACTCAAGTTTATCATCTGATACTTTCGCGAGAGTGCCTTCTACTGAAAGGGTTTTTTCTTCCTGTTTATATTTTATAAAAAGGAGATGCCCAATATATCTGCGAAAGTGTCTAAGGGACTTTATAGAAGTGTTGATACCAGGAGATGTAACTTCAACAGTGACATTCTCGATATCTAAGTTGGGAAGACTAAACTCATGATTAATTCTTCGATTAACTTCAGAAAGTTGGCTCATAGAAATACCCGAATCAGACTCTAATTTTACCTTTAATTGGTATCTTAAATTATGCTCTGATAATTTCCAATCAACCAGAAAAACATTTTCATCAAGAATACATTTTTCAATTTCCACTGCTATTTTTTCCTTAGGCCACTTCATACCTTCTCGCCTTGTTATTTCAAAAACAAAGAAAGTGGGCTTGTCAACCCACTTTCAACGCCAAATATATTTAGAGGACTTGTGTTTACAAGCCTTATTATATAAAGATTATTGACTGATTTTACCCAATAAATATTCTGCATTTGTTCGATTATCTTTCGATATTTTTTTGTCCAATAGATCCTGCAAAATCGATTTTGATTCAGACATGTTGTTAGCGTTAAAATAGGATAATGCTGCAGAAATTTTTAAACCGTCTTGCATGTCGCCTTTGGTAATTTTTGCCGCCTTTAAATACGTAGCAGCCGCGTCTTGAAACTGTTCTGCTCTAACATAGCATTCAGCTAATTTTGATGTAGCAGCGAGTTTTATGATAGGATCGGATACTGTATTTGAAACCATTGTGAATAACTCTTTAGCCCCGTCAATGTCATTAGAATCTAATTTTGAAACACCCAAATAATACGGTGCCAGTTCGGCACCAGCAACGTCACCATATTCAGATACGACCATTTCAAGCTCTGAAATAACGTTAGCATTTGGATTATTGGCATAAGCGTTGAGTACTTTTGTGGTTTCTAGCATTGCTTCATTTTGTGTCGTGACGATGTTATTATTCCATACCCAGGCGATAAAAAGAATCGCAAATACGCCTCCTAAAATAATATAGAAGGGGTTTTTATATTTATCATATAATTCTTTTCCTTCTTCAAGTGCTTCAAATAAAGGGTCTGATTTAAGTTCTTTTTTTGTTAATTTTTTCTTTGGTTTTAACATGGTTCCACTCAATCTCTCATATAATTGTTAAATATTTGGCATTCTAATCGTACCCCTGAGGCGATTCGAACGCCTGGCCTACGGTTTAGGAAACCGTTGCTCTATCCTACTGAGCTACAGGGGCCAAATCGTTGCATTTTAAAAAGCCCGCGAATATAAGCGAACTCCCCTCGGAGACAAAAGATTTAGGAACAAAATAATGATATTTAGAATCAATCCTGAAATAAAGAAACAAATTCGAATTTATGACCATCAAATAGGCCTTTATCACTTAATTTCAGATTTGGGATGACGAGTCTGCTAAAATTTTTAATCTCGATATGAGGGGGTTCATGCTTTCTTTTGGAACGGTATAATATTGTTGCAATACACCGTCGACACGGAAGCGAATACGTACATCTTTTTCTCTAGGTTCAAAATGGATGTCACTGGCGCCTACTTTGATGGCTTCACCAAAAAGTAAGTTTACCGCTGCGACAACTTCAGTATCTCCGCCAATTTCTTTTGATACAACGCGTGAGCGATCATCGACGGTTCCATCTTCATTTTGCGTATGTACAGCATATTTTGCTGCACTATAATACATATCAATAGCCTGTTCAATATCACTTTCGGTTGCTAGTATGATGTTGATTTCCATCCCCGTATCGAGGCTCAAGTCGTCAATAATTTCTAGATTCATCGGATCCGAGATGGCAATCGTTAAAGATTCGCCTAAGGCAAAAAGAGGCATGACTTTATTTTTACGTGCAAAATCTTCTTTAATATATTCAAGTATTTTTTGCTCAACTTCATAGACCATTAAATCAAGGGTTGGTATGCCAAGTTGCTCACTAAGGATGTCCGTAAGATCGCGTTCACTTAAAAAGCCAAGAGCTAAAATCGCTTTCCCGAGATACATGCCATGAATGTCTTTATATTCCAGCGCTTCTTCGAGTTGGTGCGAGTCGAGCTTCCCTGCATCGATTAATAATTGTCCTAGTTGTTTTTTCATTTCAGCCATGAATTTCGTCCTTAAAAAGCGACTCTAATGTACCAATCAATGATGTCTTGATAACACAAAATGCTTATGAATGTCCCGAATCCCATAAAGGGGCCAAAGGGTATTTTCTGACCAATCTCCAATTTCCCAAAAGGTAACAAAGCCAAAATAAATACAGATGCGCCTAAAAACGTCATCGCGACTGCAACAATACCCGCCTTCCATCCTAAAATGAGTCCGATTACAAAGGCGTATTTCACATCGCCCATTCCCAAACTTTCCTTTTTAAATACTTTTTCACCAAGGAATCCAATAATGTAAAATCCTAAACCCAGAGAAAAAGCTCCGATGAGTGCGGGAATTAACATGGTTACACCTTGACCGAAGTATAAAGGTAAAAGCGCAAATATTCCGAGTAACAGGAGGCCATTCGGAATGATATAATGATCCATATCAATAAATGTGATGGCAATAATCAAAATCGTGAAATAAGCCATCCCAACAAATTGCCAATTGGGACCTAAAACATAAAATAATAAAGTGAGTAATAAGGCAGTTAACAGCTCGACACTGGGATATCTCAGAGAAATGTGCATCCCGCATGACGAGCACTTCCCTCTCAATAATAAATAACTAAGGATTGGGATATTTTCTTTGGCTGTAATTTGATGTCCACATTGAGGGCATTGGGATCGAGGCTTTACAATCGATTGTTCCAAAGGAACGCGATAAATAATAACATTTAAAAAGCTGCCAATCGCGAGTCCGTAAACAAATACGAGTATGGCAAGGATTAGCATGTTATTGTCTATCATTCAGCGACTAATTTTTTTATTGTTTCAACCAATGCAGGTGGGACGACAGGTTTTGTAAGGTAGAGTGTGGCGCCAGATGTTACCGCTAATTGACGATCTTCGTCAGAATCTTTTGCGGAAACAATAATGATAGGCGTATCACGAAAAGATGCATCAAATTTTAGTAATCGACACACTTGGAAACCATCAAGTTTTGGCAACATTAAATCAAGCATAATTAAGTCCGGATGAATTTTTCGAGCTTCTTGCAAACCTGTCATGCCATCCGAAGCTACAAAAGTCTCAAAACCTTCCCGTTCTAAAAAAAGACGAATTGGGTCTGAGAAAAAACTCTCATCGTCAACAATTAAAATCTTTTTACCCATTAGGTTCTACCCACTTTCCTGTTAATCTTGTTCAATTAAATCCAATTCAATTTTCATCGTATACGTGTTTTTAGCAACTGTTCGGATTAATAATTTCAAATCTGTTGGATGATCAGCATATTGTACGGCATCCTCTTCAGAAATCAACTCACTTTTGAATAATTTAAATAATGATTGGTCAAAACTAATCATTCCTTCAGAATTCGAATTTTCGATGGTGCGTTGTAGGAGTTCGATTTCACCTTTATGAATTAAATCTTTAACACGTGCACTGGATAATAAAATTTCCATTGATGCTTGTCGACCACCGCCAATGCCAGGTACGAGACGCTGTGCAACAATACCGTTAATATTTTGACTGAGTTGTAATTTGACCATTTCATGCTGGATGGGTTCAAAAAAACTTAAAATACGTTCAATTGTCTGTGACGCTGTTTTAGCATGCAGTGTGCTCAATACAAGATGTCCCGTTTCAGCAAAAGACAGCGCTGCGTTCATCGTTGCTTGGTCACGAATTTCTCCGATTAAAAGCATTGACGGCGCTTCTCGCAGTGCGCTTTTCAACGCGGCTTGGTAACTGGATGAATCCTGTCCAATTTCGCGTTGGTTTACGACACTTTTTTTATGGCGATGCAAAAATTCAATGGGGTCTTCTAACGTCAATATGTGGCCACTTAAATTGCTATTCCTATAATCAACCAAAGAAGCCAGTGTCGTAGATTTTCCACTTCCTGTCCCACCAACAATGAGTACTAAACCTCGTTTGGCAAGGGCAAGTTCACCAATTAAATCAGGTAAACCAAGTTCATGAAAACTACTAATTTTCTCAATAATTTGTCTCACGACAAAGGCATCAGAATTGCGCTGTTTAAAATAATTTACTCTAAAGCGCCCCACATTGGGCAAACTGTAAGTAAAGTCCAGTTCTCTATCTATCTGAAATTTTTCAGATTGCTTGCTCGTAAGCATTTCAAGCTTCAGTTTTTCAAGTATTTTTGATGTAATGATATCTTTTTCTAATGGTACCGTCTCCCCAGAAATATTCATCATTGGGTAAGCACCCATTGAGATATACAAATCGGAGGCATTGACCTCAACCATAACATTTAATAATTCTTCAATACTATACATAATTCTATATACTGTTTATTGCTTTTCGCAATTCTTCATTATTACCCGCAACACTTAAAATGCTATTTTTTTCTACGATCCCTTCCACAATTAATCGATGGAAATGTTGTTCCATTGTTTGCATACCGAGTCTAGAACTTGTTTGCATCACCGATGCGAGCTGATAAGTTTTACTTTCTCTAATTAAGTTTCCAACGGCGGGATTTCCGATTAAAACCTCAAAGGCTGCAACACGACCCCCACCAATTTTTGGCAGCAACACTTGCGATATAACGCCAGCAACGGACTCGCTAAGCATAATTCGAATTTGGGATTGTCGATCGCTTGGATATTGGTCGATAATGCGATCAATCGTTTTCGGTGCGCTCATTGTGTGTAATGTGCCAAAAACCAAGTGTCCTGTTTCAGCGGCAGTTATAGCGAGGGACGTTGTTTCTAAGTCTCTCATTTCACCCACAACAATAACATCAGGATCTTCTCGTAAAGCTGAACGTAAAGCCTTCGAAAAAGACTTCGAATTTGTCCCTATTTCTCTATGATTCACGAGGGATTTTTTACTTTTATGAATGTATTCCAAAGGATCTTCCAGTGTGATGATATGCCGATGCGAGTGTGAGTTGATATAATCAATGATTGTACTTAAAGTCGTTGATTTCCCGCTTCCCGTTGGGCCAGTAACCAAAATTAGCCCTTTATCCATATTGGCTAAATCTTTGAAAGATTCAGGCAATTGTAACTCTTCAAAAGAATAAATTCGGCTTGAGATTGCTCTTAATACGGCTGTATCGCCATAAAAACCTTGAAAGACATTGACACGAAAACGACCAATGCCCAAAAAATCATAAGCAAAGTCAATTTCTTTTTCTTCCTCATAAATTTTACGTTCATAATCATTCATAATATCATATATGAGTAAATGAACATCTTCAGGGTTAAGACTGGGTAGTTTTGTCCGGCGCATTATACCGTCAACCCTAACAATGGGAGGAGAATTCGGACTTAAGTGTAAATCCGATGCATCCTGTTCTTTCATGAAATTAAGAAGATCAAATATTTCCATAAACTATATTACTTTCCACCTACGATTGTTGGAGTGATAAAAATGAGAAGCTCTCTTTTTTCGACGGCTGTTGAAGAATGTGAAAAGAACTTTTTGATATAAGGTATCCTTCCGAGAAATGGAATTCTATTCTCAGTTTGAATAAATTGATCGAAAATTAATCCACCAATCAATAATGTATGTCCATTTTCGACTGTGACTTTTGTATTGGTCGAACGTTCAGAAATAATGGGGCGATCCGCATTAGGACCAGCGAACCCGATTAATGCTTGAACGACAGCATTTAAATCGAGGGCAATATAAGTCCCATTATTAACTTTGGGTTTTACGTTTAACGTAATATCAATATCCTGGTCTTCAAATGTGATAGCTTGACTGCCAAACATGCTACCTTCTGGTTGCGGTACTGCAATGGGATACTTCGTTCCCGTTTTTACCGAAGCCCAGGTATTTTCAGTTGTGGTTACTTGAGGTTCTTGAATGAGACGAGTTTCATTATCTGACGCTAAAACATCTAATAGCATATTAAAAACAGGCGTCGTCAAGGTGGCAACTCGCATATCTTTCATAAGCCAGCCAAGACCCAGAGAAGTGGCGCTTGTAGTTGTACCATCAGCGTTTGTGGTTGTACCGGATACATCTGTTGGTCCTGAGATTGTTGCTCGTAAGTCCCAATTGATGCCTAATCTTTCGTCGGAACTGAGTTTTGCCTCAATAAATTTTACAGCAATGTTGACTTGAATAACGGGTTGATCTAAAGTCTCTATCACTTCTTCAATATTTTCAAAATTATAGACATTATCTGTAATAATAAGGTGATCAGACGTTACTTCTTGTTCGCTTGTACCACCTGCACTCGCACCTGTTCCACCTGTAGCTGCTCCACCTCCAGTAGCGCCTCCGCCTGCTGCACCTCCACCGAGTGCACCCAGTAAGCCACCTGCCGCTTGTTGTCCAGCAGGGCTAGCTGCTGCTGCACCTCCACCCGAGCCACCCGATGTACCCGTTGAAACGGGTGAAAATACTTGAATTTGACCTTTTGGTGATAATACGTTCAACAAAGCATTTTGAATGGATTCGGCAGATACATATTCAACTTTATAAATGCGCGTACTGAGTTCTCCTGCCATTTCTTCATCTTTTGGCTTTATAACAATAATATTATCTTGTATAAACCAACTATAGCCATTTACCTTTAAAATAGCATCCAAAGCGGTTCCTAAATTTACTTTGGATAGTGCGACAGTAATGCGACCTTCAACTTTTTGACCTGCGATAATATTGAGGCTATGTTGATTGGCCAATAATCTCAAAAGATCAATCATTTGTGCATCTTTGAAGTTTAATGATACTTTCTTATTTAATAATTCCATTTTGGGGAAAGAATGAATTTTAATATTTTGTTTTTTTATGGGAATCCATGAAACCTGCAAATCAATCCCATCAGGAGACGTTATCTCATATTGAGGCATGATATCAAAATATAGAGATATTTCTAAATGATTATTTACTTCATCAATTGATACTCTATATAAAGGGTCGAGTTGGAATTGCTTAATATAGTTGCCCCAAAAAGAACTCGTTTTTTTCACGATTAATAATAATCTTGGTGGACTTTGAGTTGCAATTGCCTCATATTCAACTTCACCCGTAAAGGCAAGAGTCACCCCATTTTCATGAGGTGTATTATAAGGATAAATAGTCTCCAATACCGGAGAGTCGGCAAATAGATTCACCGAAAAGATTAAAGACATCCCCATTAAAACTAAAATATATTTATTCTTCAAGCGTTAACCTCACAACTTTCACTCCCTTTTTTAAATCCACATATGTTTCAGAAATATGAGCGATTGAATAGCCATTTACTTGGCCGCCAAGCTTTAATATATTCCCGTTAATAAGTACTATTTTTGAATCTCCTGAAACTGATATGCCGTTTAAAACAAGTGAGGTCTCATTCGTTCCAGGAATTTTGTCACCAAATAATGAGCCGAGACCGCTACTTTTAATCGTGTCACTATTAAGATAAAAAAAAGGATCTTTTGACCAATTCCCTACCCAAATAAAAGGTTCTGCCTTTTGATTAACGTACTGGTCTAAATTATTTTTTGAAATGAGCGATTCTTTTATCTCTTGTTTAGGTTTTGTAATCGCATCACTCACATCAGCTAAAAACAAATTAAAACCACCTTGATCAAAGAAAAACACAGTCGCAATCACAATCAATACCACGACCATAATGATAACTCTTTTCTTTTCGTTTTTATCCACTATTTACCTTTTATTTCTTCTAAGTAAATGTACGAAAAGAGAACTAAGTCACTTGAAATACGTCCGTCTTTTTCCAACATAGTATTCATCTTAATTTTTCCAATATTAAGGGCAGATGGAATGGTTTCTAACGACTCCAAAAAAGCCCCGATTTTGAGGAAATCACCCTTAATTCTACAGTGTATTGGATAACGCTCAATATGCTTACCCGTTGTTTCTAAAATACTTTTTATAGCTGGAAAAGAATCTTCCATTTCAGGTGCGATACCCATGATTTCAACTTCATTTTTTTCGGCCAGAACTTTTATAAGTTGAAGTATTTCAACAAAATTATCACGTGTGGCGACGACATATTTCAAAGAATCGAAGTTTACCAGCTCTTCCTCATATTTTTGCTTAACTTCATCAAAATTGACATTGACGGCATTGATTTCTAGAAATTTATCTTTAATTTTGTTAAGATCATCCTCTAGGATGATTTCCTCGGTTCCGTACACAGAGAATTCAATATAACCCCATCCTCCAGTAAGCATTAAACCGATTAATATCAAAGATATAAACATTATTTGAGCGGGGACTAATTTCATAAGCTTAATATCAATTTAAAAAAGAGTCGCTCTGATAAAGATTTTTCCACATCCTGCATATCCAGTTCAACACGTCGAAATAATTTTGTTTGTTCAAAATTAAGTTGAAGATTTGCGATATGTATATCTGCAACTGTCAAATCAGAATCTACAAAACCTGTTAAATAAATAATATTTTCCGTTTCAACACCACCGGTTCCACTCCCACCTAATATTCTTTTATCAATATCCAAAGCCGTAAATTTTATATCTTTTGAAGGTACTTCAGATATTAATTTAAGGATTTCAACGATATTATTCGATTCAATATTGTCATTATTTAGGAATGTTTGAAATCCTGTTAATACTTTAAGGTCGTTTCTAAAAACAAAGTAATCTTTGGCTTTCTCAGACATATTTGTCCAGGCATTTTCTTGTTCCTGAATTTGGAATTCAATACTTTTAATATTTTGCTGTGAATAGTACATGGTAAGCCCGGCTATTGGCATAATAAAGACTAATAATATTCCTACTAATTTTGATAAATAAGTAAAATGGTAGTTCTTTTTAGTAGATTCAGGTAAAATATTTAGATTTTTTAATTGATCAATCATCAAAGCCAAATTGGGCGTTATATTAAGTAACCATTCGTGTCCGACCCTTTTTTCTTCATTCCCAGAAAAAAAGTCAATTCGCGCTGGATGTAATATTTTGGTCGTCAGGCTCAAATTATCAGCCAGCGTTTCTGGTAATCCTGGTATTTTGCCTCCTATACCAGACACATAAATAGTATCCCAGTTGATTTTTGGATATTGCTTTTTAAAAAATGTCTGAGATCGATTCATTTCACTGGTAATTCGCTCAATAGCAGGCCTTAAAAATATTGTTACTTTGTAGAGACTTATTTTATACTCAGATATCATACCTTCTGAATTTTCAGGAATTCCATAATTGAATAAAATATTGTTAGCCATTTCATCATTTATTTCTACGACACCTTCTGGAGAAACGACCCTTTGTTTCAAAGCTTTGCGTATATCATTTACACCTATTGGAATCTCTCGAGTAAAAACGAGGACTCGATTGTAAATAACAACAATAATAGTTTGGTTGTCTCCCATATGTGCAACGACATGACATCCCGATTTTTTATCAGGATAATTATGTACGAATAATTTCCATAACATTATTGGGAGTGTACTAATATTTCGTAAATGAAGTTTATGTTTTTTAAAGATTTTTTGATACTCTCCAATAATTGATGTATCACCCATAGCGATAATAATTTGCTTTGAAACATTTTCAAGTTCAGAATTTTTTAACATATAGCTAGTGTTGGTGTTGTCACTCCCAAAAGCTAAGTTTTTTGCGAGATTCCACTGAATAAATTCGTCTAGCTCTTTACCCTTTAACTCCGGAGCATTAAACATTTGAGTTTTGACGGGGATGTCATCACCATAATAAGAGACACTTGAATTTGCTAGTTTTTTGCCATCCGTACATTGAGTCAGTACAAAATCGAGTACCTCTTTTGGGTCATTGTATATGATACCATCAACTTTTAGAGGTATCGGATATTCTTCACATCTTTCAATATACATACCCGAAAATGTCATCGTAATCTCAAGAAAACGAAAAGATGATTTGCCTTGATATATTGAAATCTTGGAGAGACTTTCATTGAAAAAGTTAAATAGATATCTTTCTATTTTTGGGAGTGTCAAAATAACTGGGTCTCTGTTTAAGACTTCCAAAGGTATT
>CALBFA010000079.1 GCA_937888365.1 uncultured Fidelibacterota bacterium
TTTGTTTGAAGGTTTTCGGACGCGGGTTCGATCCCCGCCATCTCCACCAAATCAACGTTCTAATAAATCTAAAAACATCCATATTATGCTTATACATAAGCACAATATGGATTTTTTTAGTCCTAAAAGATTCTAACAGAAACTATAGAATCCACTATTTTTGGTAGTACTATTAGTAGTACTGTACAATACTGTAAAAAAGCGGTACTACTAAAATGGCTAAAATATTAAAACCCTTAACAAATACGCAGGTTAAACAGTCTAAGCCTAAAGAAAAAGTTTATGCACTAGCTGATGGTCAAGGCTTACAACTGAGAGTCAAACCAAATGGCTCTAAACTTTGGATATTTAATTATTACGCCCCGTTTACTAAAAAACGAACAACCATAAGTTTTGGCGTCTATCCAAATATATCCATAGCAGAAGCTAGAAAACAGCGAGAAGAAGCTAGAAGGTTATTAGCCAAAGATATCAATCCAAAAGAAAGACGTGACGAAAAAAAACGTATGGATGATATTATTCATAGTAATACTCTTGAACATATATCCAAAAAATGGTTAGAAGTTAAAAAAAGTACTATATCGCCCAATCATGCAAACGATATTTGGCGTTCATTAGAGCTCCATATCTTCCCAAGCATTGGGAAAGTGCCTATTCATAAAATAACCGCTATAAAAACAATCGAGATAATTGAACCTATTTCAGCTAAAGGCACTTTAGATACCGTTAAACGTTTATGCCAAAGACTAAATGAAATAATGATTTATTCAGTAAATACAGGCCTAATTCAAGCAAACCCATTGTCTGGCATAAGTAAAGCTTTTAAAACGCCAGTTAAGCAACACCTGCCAACACTTAAGCCAGAACAACTGCCTACTTTGATGCAAGCCTTAGCTATTGCTAGTATCAAAATAACCACCAGATGCCTAATAGAGTGGCAATTACACACAATGGTGAGGCCAAGTGAAGCATCTGGGGCGCGGTGGGATGAAATAGATTTTAATAATAAGCTGTGGGACATTCCTGCCGAACGAATGAAGGGTAAGAAAAATCATTCAGTGCCACTAACTAAGCAAAGCTTAATGTTATTAGAATTAATGCAAGCAATAAACTCTAAGAGTGATTATATATTCCCATCAGATAGAAATTCAAAGAAACATACAAACTCACAAACAGCCAATACCGCATTAAAACGAATGGGTTTTAAAAATCAGCTAGTAGCACACGGTTTACGCTCTTTAGCTAGCACTATATTAAACGAAGAAGGTTTCGATGGCGACACGATAGAAGCTGCTCTAGCTCATACGGGTGATAATGAAGTGAGGAATGCTTACAACCGCGCTGATTATATTAAACGTCGTATTCCACTAATGAAGTGGTGGAGCGAGCACATAGACAAAGCAGCTACGGGCAATATGAGCCTTACAGGTAGGAAAGGATTAAGGCTTGTTAATAGTTGATTAAGAATTATAAAACTTAGTTATTTGATCAATTAATTCTTTAGCTTTCTTCGCTGCTTCTTTATTATCAACATTGTCACCTAACTTTAATCGTTTAATAATTTCAGCCTGTTTATCTTGCTGGACTTCACCATAGCTAAGAAAAGTCGTTAACACGCCTTCATGTCCTAAATTTTGACTCCAAGCTTTAAAATCCTCAGGAGATTGACAAAGTCTTTCACCCAGTTTAGCTAGTGTACTTCTAAAACTATGAGGTCGAAAGTAAGTTAAGTCAGCCTTCTCAAAGCTTTCTTTAAATATTCGTCTAATTGGTGAAGCGTTTGACCAATTATCAGTCAACAGTCCCGTAGCTTTAAATTGGCCATCACTTCCAATCGTCATACTTGTTTTTGGGAAAAGAGCATCATCTTCACCAAATAATTCTTCTTCTTTCAAATATTCAACCCAATCAAAGACTATATTACGAATATCATCACCAACAGGAAAGAAATAAGTGGTAAAGGTTTTACTAAACTTAGTTTCAACCTCTCTTGCATCTTGATATACATAGTCTTCATTAAAGTTAATATGTTTAATCTTTAAAGAAGCTATTGCAGCATCTCGCATTCCTGTCAAAAGAGTAAAGGCAATTAACGCACGGTCTCTTTTTTGAATAACACTAAAAGTTGGTAATATATTAATGATATGTTTTATTTGCTCAATAGTTGGTATAGGCCTACTTCTCTTAGTCGTAGCAATACGGGTTTCTTTTTCTGATAAATTAAAATATTCAGTATGGGTATAGTTAATTTTAGATTTATAGCCTGTTTGCAAATAAAGCCACTGAAAAAATATTTTCAAGCATCTCAAAGTAGAATTAATTGTAGATTTACTTAACGGATTTCCTGATAATTTTGCCTTCTGTTTTGCTAAAAAATTCTTAAATCCAACTGCTTGTTCAAAATGAAAAGTCTTGAAACTTTTGAATTTATTGTAATCTTCAAAGCGATATATTGCCATGGTTACGGAGTCAATTGATGCCTCATTTAACCGCTTAGCTTCTTTCAAAAAAAGAAAATATTGACGTTTAATTCTTTCATTCTCTGCATTGTGTTTCATAGTGTTTTCTCTCTCTGTTTTAAGTTACTGTTTACGAGGGGGTTGGAGGGATTGAATAATCGTTTTTGGTCTTGCGGTAATGCCACATCTAATTTATCCATAATCAGCCGTATTTTCCCTAGACTAACAAACTTATTCATCACGCTATGGCACACAGGACACAGGGCAATTAGACATCCCTTATTTTGATTTATCAACTTAAAATCAGCCATATTTTCAGCAGGTATTCTTGGCTTTCTACATTTCATGCAATAAATTTCATGTAATTTGCAGACTCTTTTATTTGCCATCCTCCTTCCTTTAAGAAACTGTTTTAAAACACTGCCTAAGACTAAGGCTGGTTTATTATTATCAATAGTGTCCAAACCTTTTTTAAACCAGCCACGAACTGTATTTTTATGTACAGACAATGAATTAGCTATATCTTCTACCGAGTAATTTCGGTGAATTTTTACACAATTTGGGTTGATTTTCTTACTCAACTTACTACCGCTCTGCTGGCTTCAATTTTTGCTTGTAGCCAATTTTCAATATCTTCTTCAATCCAGCCAATAGCTCGACCTCCTAAAGAAATAGACGATGGAAATTCACCTTGGGATATACGCAAATAAATTGAACTTCTAGAAAGTCCTGTGCGTGAAATAACTGTTGGTAGTCTTAAAATAACAATAGACATGTTCATACCTCATAGTATGTTGTTAAACATGTTCATATTATGAGTGGTAACGATTTATGTCACATTCTTCGCCATATGACAAACATTGTGACAGACGCATCTGCCTGTTTTAATTGAGTTCTGGGAACTCTTCTGATAGAATTTTCTTCAAGATTTCTGCTTCACGATTGTTTGCATTGCAATTATTTACTAACCAATCTTGAAGGTTTCCAGATTTTTGAACTTTTCTTTGGTTGTTTTTCCATGAGGGGTATTCATTAATAACTTTTATTGCAAGGTTCGTTAATTTATCCCAATAATGGTTTTTGACCAACACACTATAATCTTTATTCTTTCCCGCACCCTCAAATTCAGATAACTCTACTTTCACTGAGGATAATTCTTTTTCAACTTTATTTTTGTCACTACGTAGTTCTTTGAAAGAACTGATTGATTTATCTAGCCTCAACTTTAAAGCATCCCTATCAGCTTTAAGTGATTGATACGCCTCAAGGGTAATTGAATCATGTGAATTCCGTTCAATATCATCAAATAGAAATGCTGGCTTTTCATTAGGAAATTCAGCCTCCATCCAACACTTTAAATCACGGCCTAAAACATGACGTCGTTCAGCGGCAACATTATCATTAGAGTCAACTGGATTGCCATCCTCTCTACCATGATCCAATGCATCACTCAAAATCGCATCAGCAATAGCTCTACTTCTAGGCTCAAGGCATGGCACATCATCATGTAACCAAACTCCTCTACCAAAGCCACTTTCTGAAAGCTGAGTAATTCCTGAAAGAATTTCATCAATTTGATCTTTTTCTACACCACACCATAATGCAGCAGCTTCTGGAACAGAATAAACTGCATAATGAGATTTCATTGCAGCACAATTATCGTCTTTCCAATTTTCTTTCACTTTTTACCCTCTAAAAACTTATTGTTAATTATAGACTTTTATTTAACTTACTCTTTAACGCTGTTATCGTTGTATTTTTTGTATTAAATAAGATAATTATTGACAGAAATCAATAAAAAATCTTATTTTGTATGTACACTTTAGAATGTATTAAGCTTACAATTGGTTTCATAGGAAAAATAAATTATGATTACACACAGAAAATTTATAAAAGCCGCTGCCCTCACAGGTCCCTGATTGGTGCTTCTATTCGAACAAATTTTTCTGTTAATATATTAATTTTTAAGTGGTTTGTGGAAAATATCAACATGCTTAAAACACAATGGGACACCTCACCATGAAAAAGGATTTCATTGTTAAGACAGCTAAAAAACTAAGTTTTGTAGTAATTGCAGCTCTGATTATTTATCTAATTCAGTTCTTGACAGAAAAACCTCCTCTTTTCAAAGACATCTCAGGGCCTGAAAAAGTATCCGTCATACAAGATTCTGAACCAACACCGATACAGCAATTTTCAACAAATCTCCCATCTTCTCTTGCAATCCTGTTAACAGATACTAATTCTAACTGGTTGCCCCTAGCTCACGGCCTTAAGGCCATCGGAATTCCTTTTACAATTACAGAATCAACTGAAGAGGCTCTGCAGCATAACGTTGTTCTGGTTTACCCACTTATATCCGGTAAAGTCTTATCTCGTGACGCACTACAATCCCTGAGAACATATGTGCATAAAGGTGGGACGCTCTTGGCTGTTAATGTTCTTGGTGGAGGACTTGGCCCAGTTTTTGGCTTCAAAGAGGTAACGCCATCTTTTACACGGCACTATGTAAATTTTCAGGAAGAAGCTAAAACCATGTTTTCTTTCCATGATTCTCGGGAGGCTTCTTTTCGTCTTGGTCAACCTGAAAAAGGTAACGCTATAGGGTCCTATGGATACAACTCTCTCACATCCCCTCCTTTGGCGAAATTTGAGGATGGGACCGGTGCCATTATTGGTCGTGATTTCGAGCTTGGTCATGCTTATGCTTTTGGCTTTGATATCGGTCAACTTATTCATATCGGATACAGTAATCGTGGTGAATCCATTGCTCGCGATTATGTAAATGCCTACGAACCGACGATTGATATCGTCCTACGCCTGATTCGAGCAATTTACTTGAGAGATGAGCCAGAAGCTGTACTGCTGGGAACAGTCCCCTTTGGCAAAGCCTTGACGGTTCTTGTCACTCATGATATTGATTATAGCCGTTCGGTAAAAAATGCTCTTGATTACGCTAGACTAGAGAATCAATACGGCATTCCGGCAACCTATTTTCTTCAGACAAAATTCGTTAAAGATTATAACGATATCACATTTTTTAATCCTGAGAATATGAAGGATATCAGCTCATTAGTTGACCTTGGAATGGAAGTAGGTGGTCATTCAGTTGCACATTCGCGACAATTTGCACAATTCCCTATGGGCACTGGCCAGGAAACTTATCCCCACTATCAACCTTTTGTAAAAAACCTGGAATCGACCTCGGGTGGAACAATCCTGGGTGAACTTCGTGTGAGTAAATTTCTAATTGAGTGCTGTACAGGAGAAGATCAAGTGGTTTCATTCAGGCCAGGGGTTCTGTCAAATCCTGACACTCTTCCACAAGCCTTGCAAGCTACTGGTTATCGCTTTAGCTCTTCAGTGACTGCCAACAATTCATTAACTCACCTTCCTTTCCAGCTCACTACAGATAGAAGAAGTCGATCTGAAACGCCGATTTTTGAATTTCCTGTCACCATTGAGGATGAAGAGTCACCTCCTATGGATCAGCGACTCGGAGAAGCTTTAACCCTGGCAGAAAAAATTTCTACCTATGGAGGGATGTTTAACATACTGATTCACCCTGATGTACTTGGAGAGAAAATTGAGTTTCTTAAAGGTTTTCTCAATGAGTGGAAGGATCGAGCCTGGTTTGGAAGTATGCAAGAATTTGGAAGCTGGTGGTCTGTTCGCAATAACATCCGCCTTACATCAAATATCAAAGGTCGCCAGGCAAGTCTCACGCTCCGATTTTCAGATTCTATCAATGGTTTGACTTTACAGGCTCCTGCCACTTGGAGAATGGTTTCAGTTGAACCTAATACAATAAAAGCGACACAAACTGATACGATTATTGTGATTGAGTCAGCTCACGAAACCTTGACAATTAACTTTGATCGCAGTGTGTCAAAGAAATCTATCCATTAGAATCTATGGATGATAGCAAGGGAAGTTTCTTTTTTAATATATAAATCACCCTGTTCGCTATAATTAGCCGAATACCCGAGTCCCCATTTTTTTAATGGCCAATACTGCCCATAAACTGCCATAGATTTCACATCAAGTGACAAAACTGAGCCATTTTTAAGAGCTTCAAGCTCTTTTCCTGAAGATAAGGATATAGCAGTATGATGATTATCATAAAAATAATGCGTTGTTATTTTATCATTTGTTGATTGGCCTGCATTTTTTACATTAGTAATGCCATGAGCATAAGAAAATTGAAATTTTTTATAGTAATTAATAAACTCTATAGTGCTTGTATTACTTTGCGCCCCTGGTGTGTATTTATTACTATTTAATGCAAGTGAGACCAAGAGTGAGTTGTCAAAATCGTATAACAATTTACCAAAGATAGTTGTCTTTGGAATAATGACGCCTTTGTCTGCCTTAGTATATGAAATAGTTCCTTGTAACTCTTTAGAGATGGGCGCAATAAAAGAACCTTCAATGCGACTATCATTAAGACCATATCGTGAAATTTTCTCACCTTTTATTCCACCCATGAAATCATCTGAACGCTTCAAAAAAAACTCAACAGAATTACTACTTTGCGAATCATAATTATTTGATAGTGAAGCTTTTTCAGTTTTTAGTATGATAGTTTTTGAGGTGTTTAACTCTTTTGCACATACAAAAAAAGGGAAGGATAGTAAGATAAATAAAAGTTTTTTCATAATTTATACGCTATTGTGGTGGCCCGACAAACTGTAGTTACTTGTTAAAATTGGACACATTTCAAGACACTTTTTCCAATTATTTTGTAGTTACAAAAGTAGATATAACTTTCTACATTTTGCACCACTTCGTAATGATTTGCAAAGCTTTGATGGCTTAATCTCTCAGTCTTGAGGCTTCTAAAGAAGTGCTCCATTACTGCGTTATCCTCAAATATTATATACGGTTAAGCGCTAATTAACATTGCTACGCTCAAGCTTGTTCCATTCGTTCTTACTTCTAAGGAAATAGTACCAACCCTTGAGCCTCCAGTAACCATTAAGTTGGCGGAAGCCAAAGTTCTCAATAATTGCAATTAATACTAGCTTTATGATTGACTTTGAGTCTGCTATTTTATCAGATGTCAACTCCTCCAATATTAATGCGATTATGCTCAGAAAGGTTCCGAACACCATAAAAACTGCTATATACAAAAACAGTGTTACGCTAGGTATTATTTCTAGATAGAATAGTACTGGTAGTAATATATACCCAATCAACTCAGTAATCGGCACTATCAAGTCAATCACCAAAGATATTGGTAGTGCCAAACATCCTATTCGTCCATATTTTGGCCTAAATAGCATGTCCGTATTGTTAAAGAATCCTTCCAAGGCTCCCTGTTGCCACCTAACTCTTTGCTTACTAAGATCGGTAATTTTTTCAGGTACTTGGGTCCAGCATACCGGCTCTGACAGGAACGTGACCTGGTAAGGTCGGTTGTTTTCCATCATATATCGATGCATAGAAAGAATTAAATCATAATCCTCACCAATAGAGTTCTTATTAAAGCCCCCAACCTCAATCACTATATCTCTCCTGAGTATTGCGAAAGCGCCAGAAATGATGGTAAGAAATCCTCCACGGCTAAATGACATTCTTCCCACAATGAATGCTCTCATATATTCAAGCATTTGAAATATTGCAATCAATTTGTCTGGGGTGTTTTCGCTAACAACCTTCCCTTCTTCCACTATGCAGCCATTCAATAATCTTATTGTTCCCCCACTTGCTATAACTTCGTCATTTTCAATGAAGGGCTGTATAGTCTTCATCAGAGCACTCTGCTCCATTACAGAGTCAGCATCCACAGTACAAAATATTGAATACTTCGCAATATTGATAGCGGCATTTAGTGAGTCAGCCTTGCTGTTACCATTTTCTTTATCGATAACTACTAGGTTTTTATATATTCTTGACTTGTATATCTGAATAATTTTTTCACAAGGAACAAGATATTCTGGTTTTGCAAAAACTGGCCTTAGTTCGAATTCTGAAATTAATTTTTCAAGAGAATCATCACTAGAGCCATCATTTATTACTATAAGCTCATACTCTGGATAATCAATAGTCAGTGCCTTTTTAACCGTCTGTATGATGATTAAAGATTCATTGTATGCGGGCATAAATATGGAAACCGGCATTGTAATATCCGAACTCCTTAACCAGTGTGTTTGTGTGAGTTTGTCGGGTATAAACTTTGCCTTCACTTCCATTATTGCTAACGGTATCGCGATCAGGTATATTAAATTCTGAAACATACTTGGAATAATCACTATGTATGAAAAATACATAAACTCTTGTCCATGTTTTCCAATCCATTCAACTATTTCATATAACGATTCATCCATCACTCATAGCCTCAAACTCATTAAGAACTGAAGAGGCTCTTGTTGCTGCGAGTGTGGTTTTTCTTGAGATTACCTCAAGAATCCTTTTGCCTGTCTGGCCGAACGACATGATAGCCCTTGCAGCATGCAAACCTACTAGCCATTTCTCGTCAGCTATAAGCTCATTCAGTTCATCTATCGGGATTTTCTGGCAATGCCTAGCGCAATCTGCAGTGTAAAGTCTCACCTCCCAGAGTGGGTGCATGGAGCCAGTCTTGATAATATCACTGGTTATAATTCGGTTTAAAGTTGATAGTGATCTGTAAGCTTCGATTACCATCTTCTCGTTGGCGTTAGAACACTGAGATAGTATAAGCTCATGATTTTTAATATTAAGACCCCCGTCAGAACCAAGAACTCTAACCGAGGCAATTTTTAAATTGATACTAGAGTCAACAGAGTTTATTATTGTTCGTAGAGAGGGGTAAGCTCTAGTGCCAAATCCTGACAATATATTAGCTAAATATGGGGTAGAACAAAACTCCAGTTTATGGAAATATTTAATTATTACGGGCAGGCTCTCAGCACTGTGTAATTGTGACAAAGATTTTGCCGCTCGATAAACAACAATGGGGTTCTGATTTTTTCTTATAAGTGTGTGGAGTATTTCTAAATGTTTACGCTCAGTTGGCAGATAACCTAGTATTTCAATAGCGCTAAGACTGGTTTTCAGTCTGATTGAGTTGACATTACTTCTGATAATACTTTTTAAGCCTAAAGTGTTAATAAAATCAGAAATACTATTCTTGCTAGTATCCTTTAATAGCCAGAGTATTTTGGGTAAAATTTTAGTCAATACGTCAACATCTGAACTATGCACTATGAAGGTCTGTTTGAGCTCCTTGAGCGAACCAGAGATATGAATGAGCAGAGCCCTCTCTAGCACCTTTGATCTCTGTTCAAATATAGATTTTCTACGGAGACCTAGCTCCTTACGAAAAATAAGTATAGCCAGAACTGTACTCGAGAGTGCTAGAAGAATCCAAATAACATTAATAATTAATCCCTGCACCTCTTGACCAAAAAGTTGATCGATCATCGTTCTTTAGCCAATTCCTGCTGATTGTTAGATTTTCTTCTAGCCCTCAATACGCTTAAAACCCTTGCCTTAAGCTCATCTAGGTGAAATGGTTTTGTTATGTAGTCGCTGGAACCAGAATTAAAAGCGTCAACTATGCTTTGGATTTGTGATTGATATGTCAAGAATATTACTGCGATATCTACACTCACTTCTTGATGGATCTTTTTCATAGCGCTAAGGCCATCCATCTCCGGCATTATTTGATCAAGAATTATCAAATCTGTTTTGTTAACTCTACAAAAATCTAGGGCAAGCTTACCATTACTAACAGAACTAACGCTAAAGCCCATCTTTTGAAAAAACAATGTTAACAGTTCTCGTACAGTTGAATCATCATCAACAAGCAAAATTTTGGTACTGCATTGCTCTAAGAGTTCTCGAATCATACTAGATAAATTTTCAACCTCGAATGGCTTGGTGATATAGTCAATGGCCCCATCATTGATTCCCTCAATAATGCTATTATCATCGCTCCTCTTTGTCAGCATAACGACTGGAATGCTTTTAAATTTTGCCTCTAGCTGTAATTCCTTTAATATTTCAAAGCCGCCCATGCCTGGAAGATTGACATCCAATATCACCAAATCAGGTAAGGTATTTTTTATAACACTGAGCGCCTTTTTGCCTTCATAAACAGAAATACAATTGATTGAATCGTTCTCTAAATTCTTCTTTATCAGGTCACAAACAAGTTCATCGTCATCTGCTATTACAATAGTAAAATTAAAATGTACATCTTCGCCATTTGTTACTTTCTCGACAAGCTCAATTGGAGGTTGATGAATATTTCGCTCTGACACTAGTTTCTTTAAATTCTCTAATAATTCTGAGAATGAGGAGTTAAGCTCATTTTTGGAATTTTTGGATGGCTTTTTATCCACAATTTCATCAAGATACTTCTCTACCAGTGAGGCATTTTCACTAATACCTGGAAAGCCAAAGGTCAGGGCAGTTCCTGCGATTTGATGAATTATGAATCTAACTCCTACGTAATCCTCAGTGCTGGCATTATTAGTCTGTATATTGGAAAGGAAGGCATTGAATAGTCCAAGATTATCTTTTATCTTAATTACAAATTTATGTCTGATAACCTCTAGATAATCATCCGCATCTCTGCTGGATATACTCACTGATCATTCCAAAGGGTAAGCAATGTGGTGCATAATACTTGCGGGTTGAATGGCTTACTGATGACACCAATCGCACCCATATCGGTGTACTTTTTGATAGCTTCTTTGGTATTTTTACCGGTCAAAAAAACAATAGGAAAGCTCGCCATTGAAGCATTTTTCTTTAGTTCATTAAAAGTTTCAACGCCATCCATCTCAGGCATCATGACGTCAAGAAGAATTAGATCAGGCATAAATTCTACCACGCTATCAAGGGCACACCTTCCAGAGTTGCAGTACTTTACCTGAAAACTGCCAATAGACATTAATGTCATAACAGTGAATTCAGACATCAATTCATCATCATCAACAAGCAATATTTTTTCTAGATTCATAATGGTTATTAGTTATAGTTAATTTTTAAAATTTAGTTAGGTAACCAAGGTGTAACTCACATTATATAGCTATATATTGTGCATCTGGAGATAGGCTACGATACGTTTCTTTTCTTTAAATAGAAGCTCAAGTGTCTCAATCATGAGCTCTTTGTTCCCAGCATCCTTAGACAGATGGTCTAGTCTTTGGAAAAAATCAGCTGCACCTATAGCGCCAATTTGTGCAGTGGATGACTTATATTTATGCGCTATTGACTGAACAGAAACAAAGTCATCACCGTCTATAGCTAGTTGTAAATCACTCAAAGATTCATCCAGACTGGAGCTGAAGCTGTTAACAACCTTTTTGGCGCTATCCCCGAGCATTTCAACAAAAGCATTGAATGTAGGAGAATCAATTGCACTAGAGAAATTGAGGGTTTTAGCTGAATTATCTTTGTCACTTTTTTGTGAAGTCCATTTCAAGAGGGTAGTCTCAATTGAAGTAGAGTTTACTGGCTTTATAAGGATATCATCAATTCCAGCAGCCAAATAACTAACCTGCTCTTGCTTCAAAGCGTTGGCAGTGACAGCGCAAATAAAAGTCCTAGTAAGCTCATTGTGAAGCTCATACTCTCTAATTTTCTGGGTAGCATCAACGCCATTCATAACTGGCATTTGAATATCCATTAAGACCGCGTCGAAGGTATTTTCTTTAAATATTTCAACAGCCTTCTCTCCGTTAATGGCGATCTTAACTATGCAACCCAAATTTTCCAACAATGCCAACATAAACTCCAAATTTACCTCGTTATCCTCAACCAGTAAAATCTTCTTATTATGAAGACTGGTGTCCGAAAATGCAGTTGGAACCCATTTTTTAAGGGAATTGAGTAAGTCCTTAGATTCTAGAGGCTTTGTCAAGATATCAGACATACCAGCATCAAAACAACGATCTTGAGACTCCTCTTTTGTTTCTGCAGTGAGTGCAATGATTGGGGCGACCTTAACTATGCCTTCTTCAAATAAGTAATTAATTTTTTCTGAACACTCCAAACCGTCCATAACGGGCATTTGTAAGTCCATATAAATGACCTGAAATTCTTTAGGCCTTTCTTTGAGTATTTCAAGTGCAATGATTCCATTTTCTGCAGTATGGACTTTACAGTTGAGATTCTGCAAGCTAACCTTTGCAAATTCAAGATTGATAGCGTTGTCTTCAACCAACAATACCGAGATCGTTTTTGTTGCGAGAGCATCATCTTTATTATTAAAATTATATTCAATAAATTTTTCCGTTTTTTCTAAAAGCACGCATTGAAGAATTTTTATCAATTCATACATTTTGATTGGAGATAGAACTACAGCGTTGAAGCCATCTTTAATAAATCCATCGGTACTGAAAAATTGTTTTGAAACTCTAATGACCTTTAGGTTTGACGCGTGTTCTCTTATTTTAGCTACATTTAGTCTCATACTTTCTTTAGAAATATAAGACCCCAAACAAGCAACATCATAGTAATGATCGTTTTTTTGAGATTTGAGTTCAAGTATTTTTTCTTTAGCCTCAAAAACACTTGATACTCCATCACATAGACCGCCATGGAATTCGATGTACTGTTTTGCAATTAGCCTATTCGTGGCATACGAATCTATGTACAGCACTCTCGCACCTTTAAGTGTTATTGGGGGTGAAGAATTAGCGTTTGCTAGATCATCGATTTTAAGTGGGAGGAAAAAGCTAAAGGTCGTTCCACTGCCATATTCGCTCACCACCTTCATTTGACCACCCAACACTTCAGTCATCCGCTTACTAATTGATAGGCCAAGTCCAGTGCCGCCAAATTTTCGTGTTGTTGTGGTATCTGCCTGGGTAAATTGATCAAAAACAGTTGTAAGTTTTTCTTTTTCTATTCCTATGCCGCTATCCTTTACAGAGATCGTTATAAGTTGCTCATTGATTTTCTGCTGAGACTCTTTATCTGAATCATTTGGCTCTCCTGTAAAGAGTTCATGGTTTTTAGGTTTTTCGTTTTTTAAATTAAAGTCCTGTTTATTGGTGACTGAAAACTCTATTTCAATCATTCCATTGTGGGTGAATTTTATTGCATTACCCAATAGGTTGGTGATTATTTGATGAATCTTCCCCTGATCTCCCACCACGTATTGATTTATATTCGGGGGAAAAATGAGTGCCATCTCAAGCGTTTTTTCTGTTGTTTTTATACTCAACAACTCAATTATATCTTCAACCATTAATCTTAAATTGAAAGGCTCTTCAAGTATTTTTATCTGTCCTGCCTCTATCTTTGAGAAGTCAAGAATGTCATTAATGATATGTAGTAATTTTTGGCCTGAAGTTAAACTTGTTTGGACATACCTATTTTGTACACTTGTTAATTCAGTATTCATTAACAGCTCGTTCATGCCAAGAATTCCGTTCATTGGTGTACGAATTTCATGACTCATTGTGGCTAAAAAATCTGATTTGACTGTACTGGCTTCATCGGACTTTTTTCTTGCCTGATCAAGTACTGTGTATAGTTTTAACAATTTTTTACGGCCAACCCAAAAAAGCACTAAGAATGCAATACTTATTGGCAAAACAAATGTGAGCAATAATTTCTTAAATATAGCTTCTGCACCTAAGTATAGAACGTTATTATCTATAGTCGCAGCGACAGCAAGGTGGGACTTATCCAAATGCTCGGTAAAAATGGTTGTTTTATCCAATTCATTAGTTGAAACAGATACTGTAGTGTCAAATGCTCCCTCTGCATCATGATCATGATCATGATAAGATATCTCCCATAATCCTGAATATTGAGCTATTTCACTTTGAAACCATGAATCTACGTCTAACTTCTGTACAACAACTACAACTCCCTCTATTAAACTGCCAATGATAATGGGCTGTATCTGATACCAATAGTTATTAATGATGCCTACATGGTTAACCTTTAAACCAGATAACACATCATCCACTTTCTGTTCGAATTGAGATTCTAAGCCGTTACCAAATAGTGGGTCTCCGTCTAGCTCCGACGTCGCAACCACATCCATGGCTATATCAATTATTTGGAATTTTGGTTTATTATTATTATTATTAATATT
>CALBFA010000080.1 GCA_937888365.1 uncultured Fidelibacterota bacterium
CTAAATACCTTTGGAAGTCTTAAACAGAGACCCAGTTATTTTGACACTCCCGTAAATTTTAACACGTTAAATAATTACAAATACTAGTTTTGTTTCCAATATTTCAAACGTTCGATGGCTTTATGTCGTTTTTTCCCATCATAAGCATCAATGGAAATAACTTCTCGTCGGCCTGGATAGTGGGTCTTTGAAATCGTTGTAAAATGGTCTTCATGTTCCGCTTCTTCGTTTGGACAAAAACTACAGGAATGATCAAGTCCATCAATTGCTTCCGTTGACGAGCATGAATTGTGGACATTATTTTTACCTGTTAAAATCAGCGTTATCGCCATCAATGCCATAGCGGTTCCAAAAAATATGATTGATATTATAAATGTCATGTCTTATCCTTTTACGGTATAGCCTTCGTCCATCAAATATTGACGAAGAAAATCTCGATGCTCCCCTTGCAACTCAATGATGTCATTTTTAAATGTTCCGCCGACACCTAATTTTGTTTTTAGGGTTTTGCTAAATATTTTCACATCAGGGATTCCAGAAAATTCATATAAAACGGTCGTTGGCTTCCCATTTCGTTTTTCCATTCTCAGTTTTATAATTTTTTCATGATTATTTTTTGCATGAAGAGGAGCAGAATTTTGCTCCCCTTCTGAAATAAATTCCCAGCCATCGCCAGATAATATTTTTTTTGATTTCCCCATGCTGCATAATAGAAGCATTAAAGGAAATGCATATAGATTTTACATTATTCTTCGTCTAATTTTTCAAGCTCAGCTAGAACATCTTCATTAAGAATCGATTCTAATGTGGGATATCCTATTTCTTGAAGCTTGTAATAGACGCGCGTTGACGGGTGTTTGATATTTATGATGCGACTCAAATCAATGGGCGTACCGATGATAACAGAATCACATTCGGTTGCATTGATGGTCGTTTCTAAATCTTTTAGTTGTTCTTCACCATACCCCATCGCTGGCAACAATTCACCAATGTCTTCGTATTTTTCGAATGTTTCAGTAATTTTACCAACGGTATATGGACGAGGGTCAACTAAAGATTCTGCGCCGTATTTTTCGGCAGCAACAACACCTGCACCAAATTCCATTTCACCATGCGTCAACGTTGGGCCATCTTCCACAACGAGAACGTTTTTCCCTGTAATTAAGTCAGGATCATCCACTAAAATGGGAGAAGCGGCTTCAATAACAATAGCATCGGGATTCACCATACGAATATTGTCTCTCACTTCTTGTATTCCATCAGCGTCTGCGGTGTCAATTTTGTTGATAATAACGATATCAGCCATCAATAAATTGGCTTCGCCTGGATAATATTCAAGTTCGTGGCCAGGTCGATGCGGGTCAACAACTGTAATCATTAAATCGGGAATATAAAATGGCATATCGTTGTTTCCGCCATCCCAAACGATGACATCGGCTTCTTTTTCGGCTTCTCGAACGATTGCCTCATAGTCAACACCTGAGTAAATAATCGTCCCACTGGCGATGTGTGGCTCGTACTCTTCCATCTCTTCAATGGTGCAATCATGCTTTTTTAGATCCTCAATGGTAGCAAATCGTTGCACTTTTTGTTTCACTAAATCACCGTATGGCATGGGATGTCTAATAGCGACAACTTTTTTGCCTTGCGCTTTCAATATTTCAATCACGCGACGCGTTGTTTGACTTTTGCCGCATCCTGTTCGAACGGCGCAAACAGCTATCATAGGTTTTGTTGATTTAATAAGCGTTCGCTTTGCGCCCATTAACCTAAAATCAGCACCTGCTTGATTTACAAGAGCTGCTCTTGCCATTACGTAATCATAATGAACATCCGAATAAGCAAATACGACTTCATCAACCTCATGAAAATCGATTAAATCTTCTAAATCATTCTCATCATAAATGGGAATACCTTCAGGATACAAATCGCCTGCGAGTTCAGCAGGATATTTACGTCCATCAATATCAGGAATTTGTGTAGCCGTAAAAGCAACAACCTGATAGTCAGGATTATTTCTAAAATAAACATTAAAATTATGGAAATCGCGTCCGGCGGCTCCCATAATGATGACTTTGCTTACATTCTCCATCAATTTTTCTCCCCTGAGTATGTTTGTGTTTCCATTGCAGAATAGTGCTGCAAATTGCCAGCCAAATTATCTAAAAAACAGTTCAAGTCTAGTAACTTACTTCGTCCAACAATGCCCCATTTTCATAATAGGCTTTTTCCCTTAATATAGGGTCTGTTAAAATGTATTCGCGAACCTCGTCCAATATTTCAAGCATGATGCCTATATCCTTCGTCATAAATATTTTACTACGATATTTAGATACGCCATGAAATCCTTTTAAATACCAACTTAAATGACGTTTAATTAAATTTGCAGCTTGTATCTCACCTTTATCTTCGCGTTCCAATAATAGGTGATGCCGACACATATCAACTCTGTCAATAAGTGAAGGAGGAGCTGGTAATTCTTTGCCGGTGAAACATGCATTAATTTCACTAAAGATCCATGGATTGCCTAATGCCCGACGTCCTATCATGACGGCATCGCAATGAGTTAAATCCATCATTTCTTTGGCGGACTGTGCAGAAGTTATATCACCATTTCCAATGATAGGGATATGATTCACGGCCTCTTTTGCCTTTGCAATAAGTTCCCAATCGGCATTGCCTTTATATAATTGCTTTGTCGTCCTTGGATGTATCGCCACGGCGGAAATGCCATGAGATTCAAGCATGGCAGCGGTTTCAGGCGCCACAATGCATTTACTGTCCCAACCGGCTCTAATTTTTGCCGTCACGGGAATATTTACAGCCGAGACTATGGCCTTTGTCATTTCTTCCATGAGGGGCATGTCTTTTAAAATGGCCGAGCCAGCGCCTTTTTTCGTAACCTTCGGAACAGGACATCCAAAATTCAAATCGATAATATCAGGCTTGACAACATTCTGGATATACTCTGCGGACCGCTTCATGGCATCTATCGTTTCGCCAAAAATTTGAACAACGATAGGACGTTCATCTGGTGTAAAAGCCATCATATCTAAGGTTTTTTGATTTTCGCGAATAATGCCATTTGAGCTTACAAATTCTGTGTAGACGAGGCCCGCGCCATGTGATTTGCACAAGACACGAAACGCATGATCCGTAACACCCGCCATGGGTGCTAAAACAGCCAAGGACGGGATATGAACATTCCCTATTTGAAAGGAATTCTTCATTTTTTGAATCAAATAACGTCTTTCCGGAGGGAAAAATTAATCTCAATACTTGAATCGACTGGATTGATGGAATGAATCATTGTTTTGACAGGAATGACGGATGCGACGAGTGAAAACGGAATGTGAATTATGTCGTCAACAATTGATACGCCACCAGGGAGAAATTTTTGAAAATATCCCAGCATTTTTTGAGCCGTCGCCGATTGTGACATTTTGAGACGAATCCCCTTATCATCAGAGTTTACCGCATCAAGATGAAATCGAATATTCGGCCCCATCATCATAGGAGCAATTTCAATTAAGAAACCCTCTTCTTCGGTCATGACTCCTTTAACGATTTTGGGTAACTTCGCTTTATTTTGCTTAATGAGGTTCACAATTTCTTCATTATCGATGATGAATTTCATTTTTATTCCTTTTATTTAATGATGGATTTTACTTTTTTCCAGAGTCCCGAACCCAGCATATCATCCGCCATTGAAACAATCTTTTTGATAGTTTGGAGTCCATTTATCTCGCCAGCCCAATGCTCATTGATGATGCTTGAATCATAATCTTTTAATATATTATTAACGACATAAGCGGTCAATGCAATGTCATCGATATAGCCCACTGGTCCCAGTATAGCTTCAGGTAGGAAATCTATTGGCGAAATAAAATAGGCGAGAACGGCCAATAATTTCACTTTCATAACAGGATTGATGCGAGGATCTAATGATAATTTTACGAGAAGATGGAATAAATCTGGAGCTAAAAGGACATAGTCTAAATATTCATGATTCATGCCCTGTTTTGTTACGGACCAATCTTTAATTTTTGCTCTAATTTTTAAATAATAGTCGTTGTGTTCAGTGTTCATAAAGTCCTCTTTTCATGGCGACAAGATAGAGTTCAATTCATATTTCAAAAGTAATTACATCAATTATAAACATTCAAATTGTTCTCATCAACTGATGATAAAATCCTAGATTTGGTCGTGTGATAGCCAGTCTTGAATCGCCGTCTCGCCATTTTTACTCAATGCATATCTCCCCTTTCCAAAACGTTGAAACCATCCATATACGTTTTGATACAGAATGTCGCGCGTTTTGGGTTCTGTCAATGCCTTAGCAATAATGGATGCTTTTGTCTCGCCATTTTGATTCAAATAGTCTGCAATAGCGATAGCTTTTTGTCGATATGCCGTCATAATTCCACCTTGCATGGAACTCCCACCAGAATTGGGGTCGCCTATCCGAGCATTAAATTCTTTAAGTATTTTCGCCGTTTTTTGCTTCGATTGTCGGGGTTTATACTCACTTGGATTACATAATATGTCAACATTACCTATCTTGGCGCGGGGATCTATGGCGATTAAACCGATGCCCAGCATTCGCATGAGTTTAACGATACGTTTCCGTTGTTTTTTTAAAATAGGAATCCCCTTTGGGACGCCAATATAAATCGTATCTGAAGTACTAAGGCGATCAACTGCCTGAAGTAAAATCGTTAAATTGAGTGAGAGTTTAAGCTCAATTACAATTATGGGCATTCCTTCTTGAATCGCAATAACATCGCAGTTTTGAATCTCGCCTTTTACGTCATAACCTTGCTGGGTAAAGAATTCTTTTAAAGGCGGGTAAAGTTCAGCTTCTTTCATATTTCAATCTTCTATTTATAAATAAGCCTCGGAGTTGCAACAATAAAACGGATAGACCGAGAAGTCATGCTGCATTATTATTTGATTTCAGCACAAGTTACCTGAGTGGATAAAGCAAGGGAAGCGCTAACTTGTCGTTTATATTATGAAGGAAAATATAAAGCTGAATTCAAGTTGTTAGTGCTATCTCTTGTTTCCCAAAGATAGCATCATTAGGAGTTCTAAATCCAAGACGTTTTCTTTGCTTATTGTAGTTCCCCTTAAGATTAATAAACAATGCAAAATAATCATATATATTAAAAAATTGAGATAGAGTACGAATATTAACTTGTATGTAGAATGTATAATTATAGACTAACCGCGATATAGATATTACAAAGATAGGAGTACCAGTGTTGTTTAGACTATTTTTAGGCGCAAATCCAAGTTTCCTTGTAGAAAAAGCGAGCGACCGCTTATATTTGGGACAAAAGAATTCTAAACAGGAGATTTAATAATATGACACTAATTAAAATGCTTATACCTATTGCAACGCTTGTACTCATTGCTTGCCCAAAACCTGAACCAGAAAATTGCCCAGACAATTATCACTGGGATGAAGATAAATCAGAATGTGTTATGGATACGACTAACCATAGTTTTACATGGACTATTGATACTCTAGGCTCTTTTGCAAGTAGCATAAGAGATATTGCAATCGTAAACGAAAATAATATTTGGGCTGTAGGTCAAATTATTGTACCCGACCCTGACTCAACATATACTTCAGGAAGATTAAGCTATAACGCTGCTCACTGGGATGGGAATGAGTGGGAGATGTTAAATATAATAAATTCCACTTTACTTTATAGTATCACATATTTTAATGAAGATGATATTTGGGTAGTAAAACATACATTTCCTGTACATTGGGACGGAGAAGAATGGACTCAGTATCATTTACAAAACATGGGTCTAGATGTAGCGGGTACTGGTAAAAGTTGTTGGGGTACATCTTCGGACAATATGTACTTTGCAGGAAAAGATGGTAACGTGGTTCATTATGACGGTTCAACTTTCACCAAACTTTCTACTGGTCTATCTGTTGGTTTTAAAAGTATTTCAGGTAAAGAAAATGGCGACTTTGTTACTGTAGGCTACAATACAAGTGGTGAATCAGCTTCGGCTATGGTGGAATATAAAGGTTCAAATTTCCTAACTCTCTATAATCCTGACTATTTGCCAACAGCTGAATATGGAGCAGTTCATTGTGTGGACTATGTAGGAGATAGATATCTTATGGGATGTAGTTATGGCATATTGGATTACAACTCAGAAACTCAAGTATTTAACCTTTTAGGAAATGATATTTTAGAATGGAGTAGTTATCATTCTATTCGAACGATTCAATCTCAAGCTCCAAATGATGTGGTTGCAGTATCTAACTGGGGTGGTTTTGCTTATTATAATGGAAACACATGGAATAGTCATACAGGTATAGAAGAACAAGTCGCCGTAAATGGTTCATTTGTAGCTTATGGCATGGACTACAAAGATGATATGGTAGTTATTGGTGGGGTTGGTGATACAGACTCAATCTACCTTGAAGCCATTATCATTATAGGGAAAAGTAATAACTAAATAAAGGATGGAGTTGCAACAATAAAATGGACATAGCGAGAAGTTAGGCTGCATCATTTTTT
>CALBFA010000081.1 GCA_937888365.1 uncultured Fidelibacterota bacterium
CTATATGCGGCAGACAGAAAAGCTTTGCATAAAAAGTCCGTATCTCAACTATGCAGCAGGATGATAATCCAAGTTTTAATGACGATATTTCCAGAGAAGAAGTGAAGACCTACTTTTCTAATTGCCAAACGTTTGCGTATAATAGAGCTAAGTTTTCTGGTGGTGGATAAAATAAATAAAGTTAAATTGTGCTATCGTCCAAAACAGATTAATACACTGATATTCATGGAGGAATTTTGAGAATAATTACAATTGAACTGCAAAAGCAGAAGGATACAAGGTTAATATTTCAAATTTGAAGCTCAAATTAACACAAAACTTAGATTTGCATAAGGGATTTGCTCATACGAAGGACACTCATGATAAAACTATTCTTGGGTTTTTAAATAAAAGGACTGAAAATATATAATGGCAAAAAAAGTACTGAAACAAAAAAGCATCGAAGAAACACTTTGGGATTCTGCAAATAAACTACGCGGAAGCGTTGAACCAGCAGAATATAAGCATGTAGTATTAGGACTGATTTTCTTAAAGTTTGCCAGTGACAAATTCGAAGAGCACCGCAAGGCAATGATAGATAAAGGGCAGGAAAAATACATTGAAATGCCCGACTTTTATGGACAAGCAAATGTGTTTTATCTCGATGAAGTTTCTCGCTGGTCGTACATCGTTAAAAACTCGAAGCAAAACGACATTGCCCTAAAGATTGATACTGCTTTACACAATATTGAGAAAGCGAACAAGGCATTAAAAGGCGCATTGCCCGACAATTACTTCTCGCGTTTGGGATTGGATATAACCAAGCTATCTTCACTACTCGATACCATTAACGACATTGATACCCTCCGCGACAAAGCCCAGGATATTGTAGGCCGTGTTTACGAATATTTCCTCTCTAAATTTGCCCTTGCCGAAGGAAAAGGAAAAGGAGAATTCTACACGCCAAAGAGCATTGTAAACCTGATTGCCGAAATGATTGAGCCTTATAAAGGCATTATCTATGACCCTGCTTGTGGTTCGGGCGGTATGTTTGTGCAATCCATTAAGTTTATCGAAAACCACCACGGTAACAAAAAAGAGATTTCTATATACGGACAGGAATACACCAATACCACTTACAAACTGGCAAAGATGAACCTTGCCATTCGTGGTATTTCGGGCAACTTGGGCGAAAAAGCTGCTGACACCTTTGGAGACGACCAGCACAAAGACTTGAAAGCCGATTTTATTATGGCGAATCCTCCTTTTAACCAAAAAGACTGGCGTGCCGAAACCGAATTGGTAGACGACCCACGTTGGCGTGGTTACGATGTGCCACCTAAAAGCAATGCCAATTATGGTTGGATTCTCAACATGGCTTCCAAACTATCTGAAAATGGTATTGCAGGTTTTGTATTGGCAAACGGTGCGTTAAGTGGTGGTGGCGAAGAATACAAAATACGCCGTAAGCTGGTTGAAAATAATTTGGTAGAGGCCATTTTGGTATTGCCGCGAAGCATGTTTTATACCACTGACATTAGCGTTACAGTATGGATACTCAATAAAAATAAAAAAGAACAAAGCCGAAGCATTGGTGATGAAAGTCGTGATTATCGTAAGCGTGAAAAGGAAATCCTTTTTATGGATTTACGCCAAATAGGCGAACCCTTTGAAAAGAAATTTACTCAATTCAGTCCGCAGCATATACAAGATATTGCTACTACTTACCATACTTGGCAGTGTACGGGCAAAGCTGCGTCTTCGCCCTACAAAGACATACCAGAATATTGCTATTCGGCTTCTTTTGACGAAGTAGCTAAAAAAGATTTCTCGCTCGTACCCAGCAAATACATTGAGTTTGTAAACCGTGATGAAAACATCGACTTCGACGAGAAGATGAAAGCTTTACAAACCGAATTTTCTGATTTACTAAAAGCCGAAGACCAATCGAAAAAAGATTTACTAACCGTTTTTAAAGAGTTGGGTTATGAAATCAAGTTATAAAGAATTAGGCAATTACATACAACCCGTAGTTGGGCGAAATAATGATTTAGCAGATTTGCCACTAATGGGTTTGAGTATTCAAAAAAAGTTTATCCCTTCCATTGCTAACACTATAGGTACAGATATGTCAACCTATAGAATCATAGAAAAAAAACAATTTGCTTATGGCCCTGTAACTTCTAGAAACGGTGATAAAATTACCATTGCATTGTTTAATGATTACGAAAAGGCTTTGATTTCACAGGCTTACACCCCTTTTGAAGTAAAAGACACTAACGAACTTAACCCCGAATATTTAATGATGTGGTTTCGCAGACCTGAGTTTGACCGATATGCGAGATTTAAAAGCCACGGTAGTGCAAGAGAAATATTTGATTGGGACGAAATGTGTAACACACTACTCCCCCTACCTTCTCCCGAAAAACAACGCGAAATAGTTGCCGAATACAACGTAATACAGAACCGCATAAAGCTAAACGACAAACTCATTAAAAAACTTGAAGAAACCGCACAAGCAATTTACAAGCAGTGGTTTGTCGATTTTGAATTTCCCGATGAAAACGGAAAGCCCTATAAAAGCACTGGTGGCAAAATGGTTTTTAATGAGGAATTGGATAAGGAAATTCCTGTTGGGTGGGAAGTTGGTATATTAGGTGATTATTGTTCCAAAATCACTAAAGGCACAACTCCTGAAAAGATGTATACAGAAAAAACAGAAACCGCCATTGTGAAATATATTAAAGGGGAATCACTTAAAGAATCACACTTGTTTGATGTTGAAAAAATATCATTTATTAATACTGAAACACACATAGAATTAAATCGCTCTATTTTGGAAGAATATGATATTTGTTATTCTATAGCTGGAACCCTTGATAAATTTGCAATTGTGGACAAATCTATTCTGCCAGCTAATACAAATCAGGCTATAGCAATAATTAGAGTAGATGAAAGTAAGATAAATAAGTATTTCATTATAGGACTCTTTTTAAGTAATTGGCAAAAAGAGTATTATCGTTTCAATATCCAACAAGCTGTTCAAGCAAATTTGAGTTTAGAAACAATATCAACACTACCAATTATATTGCCTGATAATAAAATTCTAACCGAAATATCAAATAGTGTGAAGGCTATATTTGATAAAAAATTAATTGCTGATATTGAGAATAGAAAACTCGAAGAATTTAATTCTTTACTACTTTCCAAACTCGCAACATTGGAGTATTAAGCCTATGAAATTCACCGAAGAAAAATTAGAAAAAGCTTTTATTGAGTTGTTGGGAAACGAAAATTTTCCACATCATTTGGGTAATACTCTCACACGAGCTGTTGATGAAGTAATTATTGAGGAAGATTTAACTGCTTACTTATTGGCTAAGTACGAGAGCAAACAACTTACCCAAACCGAAGCTAAATCTATTGTTCTTCAATTAAAAACTTTACCTGCCAGCGACCTTTACGAAAGTAACCTTACCATTATGCGTTGGCTTTCCGATGGTTTTATTCTAAAACGCGAAGACCGCAACCAAAAAGACATTCATATTGAACTAATCGATTACAATGGTTTAGAGGCACAATTAGCCAGTCCCGATTTAGATACCATTGTAGCCGAACCCAACATAAAATATCCCAAAGATTACAACATATACAAATTTGTCAATCAGCTCGAAATTGTGGGTTCCGAAAAACGCATCCCCGATGGCATAATTTACATTAATGGTTTGCCTGTGGTGGTGTTCGAGTTTAAATCGGCCATTCGCGAAGAAGCAACCATACACGATGCCTTCAAACAATTAACGGTACGTTATCGCCGCGATATTCCCGAGTTGTTTAAGTACAATGCTTTTTGCGTTATCTCCGATGGCGTAAACAACAAAGCAGGTTCGTTTTTTGCCCCTTACGAGTTTTACTACGCTTGGCGTAGAGTAGCAGGTTTGGCAAAAGATGTAGATGGCATCGACAGCATGTTTACCTTGGTTCAAGGCATGTTGCACCAAAACCGCTTGCGCGATATTATCCGCAACTTTATTTACCTGCCCGATAGTTCAAAAAAAAACGAGAAAATTGTTTGTCGCTATCCGCAATACTATGCAGCCAAACGACTTTTCGACAATATTAAACGGGCACAAAAACCACAAGGCGATGGTAAAGGCGGCACTTACTTTGGAGCAACAGGCTGCGGAAAAAGCTTTACCATGCTTTACCTTACCCGCTTACTTATGAAAAGTGAGTACTTCGAAAGTCCAACCATTGTGCTTATAACCGACCGAACCGATTTAGACGACCAACTTTCGGGTCAGTTTACCAATGCAAAAAAATTCATTGGCGACAATACCGTAGTAAGTGTCGAAAGCCGAGCCAATTTGCGCGAACTGGTGCAAGGTCGTCAAAGTGGTGGGGTGTTCTTAACCACCATTCATAAATTTACCGAAGACACCGAATTGCTTACTAAGCGCAGCAATGTAATTTGCATTTCCGACGAAGCGCACCGTAGCCAAGTCAATCTTGACCAAAAAATAAAAGTAACCGAGAAAGGCGTAAGCAAAACCTTTGGCTTTGCGAAATACCTGCACGACTCTTTACCAAATGCCACCTTTGTTGGTTTTACAGGTACGCCTATAGATGCCACGCTAGATGTGTTCGGCAAGGTTGTAGATGCCTATACCATGACAGAATCGGTAAAAGATGAAATTACCGTCCGCATTGTATATGAAGGCAGAGCTGCAAAAGTTGCCTTAAAAAATAGCGAACTCGAAAAGATTGAAAAATATTATCAGGAAGCCGCCGAAGCAGGTGCCAACGAATACCAGATAGAAAAAAGCAAAGAAACAACGGCAACCATGAATTCTATTCTTGGCGACCCCGACCGCTTGCAAGCTTTAGCCGAAGATTTTGTAAAGCACTACGAAAACCGAATATCCGAAGGTGCAACAGTAAAAGGCAAAGCCATGTTTGTGTGTAGCAGCAGAGAAATAGCCTATGATTTTTATAAGAATGTAATTGCCCTAAAACCCGAGTGGAACGAAGTACGCATTGCCGACGAAGGTGTTGTCTTATCCGACAAAGACAAACGCGAGATAAAACCCATGGAGCGCATTAAAATGATAATGACCCGTGGACAAGATGACCCAAAGGAATTGTACAATCTATTAGGTACAAAAGAATATCGAAAAGAGTTGGACCGCCAGTTCAAAAGCGATAAATCAAATTTTAAAATCGCTATTATAGTAGATATGTGGCTCACAGGTTTCGATGTGCCGTTTCTTGATACCATGTACATCGACAAACCCCTTCAGCAGCATAATCTTATTCAAACTATTTCGCGCGTAAATCGTAAATACGCAGGAAAAAATAAGGGCCTGATAGTCGATTATATTGGCATTAAAAAACAAATGAATCTGGCATTAGCAAAATACAATAAGGGCGATGAAGATAATTTCGAAGACATTGCCGAATCGCTAGTCATCGTTCGTAATCATTTAGACTTATTAGCTAAACTGTTTCACAAGTTCGATAGCTCCAATTATTTCGATGGCACACCATTACAGCAATTAAACGCCCTTAATTTAGCTGCCGAATTTGCACAGCAAACCAAGGATATCGAAACTCGTTTTATGGGCTTGGTGAAACGTTTAAAAGCTTCCTATGATATTTGTGCAGGTAGCGAACACCTTACACAAGCCGAAAGAGATTACACCCATTTTTATTTGGCGGTTCGTTCCATAGTTTTTAAACTAACCAAAGGCAATGCACCCGACACAGAACAAATGAACGCCCGTGTGCGCGAAATGATAAAAGATGCTTTGGCAAGCGATGGCGTGGAAGAAATCTTTAAGTTGGGCGATGAAACAGAATCGGAACAAGATATTTTCGATGAAGATTATCTGGCTAAGATTGATAAAATAAAACTACCCAATACCAAAATTAAATTACTGCAACAGCTTTTAGCAAAGGTAATAAGCGAAATAAAGAAAGTAAACAAAGTTAAGGGAATTGATTTCACTAAAAAGATGAAGGTACTCGTAGAACAATACAACACACGCGATGAAGCCGATATATTACGTAGCGAAGTGTATGAGGAAATGGCAGAACAACTCACCGATTTAATTTGGGAAGTACACAAAGAATTTTCGGCTGGAGACGAATTAGGAATTAATTTTGAAGAGAAAGCCTTCTTCGATATTCTACATGAGCTATGTATAAAGTATGATTTCAAGTATCCAGATGATAAATTAGTTGAGTTGGCAAAAGCTGTAAAAATCTTAGTAGATGGTCAAGCAAAGTTCCCAGACTGGAACAAACGAGATGATATAAAATCAGCACTAAAAGTTGGATTAATTCTGCTATTAGATGAGTTTGGCTATCCACCAGTTGAAAGAGACGAAGTTTATGTTGAAATATTTGAACAAGCTGAGAACTTTAAAAAGAATCAAAACTAATGAACCTACGTAACGGTCACACACAATTTAAAACAGTAACAGCCAATTTATTCCTGGTACATCAAAGAGTGTGGCTCTCACCATAATCATTGAGAAGATTTATTTTGAATATTTAGAAAACTAAAGAATAATTGATTAAAGAAGAATGTTAAATTCAACAAAAATGTTTCCAGCACATTTATCAACCATTACAATTGAAATTGAGAGTCATGTGTATATGAGTTCGAGTGGAAGTCTCTTATCAAAATTATGACACAGCAAATATTATCATTATAAGAATTGGTAAATTCCGAAAAATCGTAATTGCATACCTAATTATGCCATTATAGATAGATTGTGACATTGTACTTATTTTAATAGGTATTGGAGTTTCTAATAAATTAGATTGTTATTAATAAATAGGATAAAATATGGATGAATCTACTAAAAATACATTAATACTAAAAAAACAAATTACATATGAAAATGATGATTACATGGTGTATCATGGATTTATAGATTTCTATGGGCCAATTGAAGACCAAATAAATAATCATACAGACTTGTGCGATAGTATTATTGAAAAAGTACTATCTCACTTAAAACTAATTGATAGCATCCCCAGTAAGTTTAGGTTAGAAATTGTTGAGCTATTGAGGCTTGAAGTAATGATTGAAAAAGTAGCGGATTATGGATTCAGAAGTTTTAAGAATTATGAAATTGAAATGGAAAATTATACAGCTTTAAAAGATAGAGTAAATTCAAAAGACTCAACCCCAACATTAGAAGAATGGAAGAATTATTTCAATAATTCAGTAAGTGTATCTCAAATATCTGACGAAAATATGTTAGATACTACGAATCTTGAAATCCTTGATTTAACTACATTTATGAGGATTTCATATAAAAATGAAAATTATGTGCTCACTCCAAATCAGGCGATACTAGTAAAAATTCTTTACGATTCTGCTAAAAACAATATATCAGGTCTCACAGCTAAAGAAATCATTCATAAGTGGCCAGGTCGAAATAAATCTGGAATTCGTGTCGATAAAATTTTTAAGCAACGTAAAAACAGCTCTTTAGATGGCACATTATTGAAATACAAAACTTGCAATAATATAAGAACTTATAGCCTTGACATTTGAAATATAAATCTGATACGCTAGAACTAATTGAATTATTATTCTGTATATACACTCAGACACCCCATAAATACCCTCTAAATATCCACAACACCCTTTAGGTGTCCGTTCATAAACAAATGAAATATTTTAACATTATCCTGTGGTACAATGAAGTCCCACAAAGAAGAGGATAATGTATGAATGTATCAAATAGTTTAAATGAAAAGTGGTTTTATTCCCTTAACGAATTGAGGAATACGAAATTCAAAGACGCCGATTCTATCATTGGTAATGGAGTTGTAGTGCAGGAGGGGATAACTCTAATTCATGGCAAACCCAAAACAATGAAGAGCTTTATTGCGCTGAACATCGCGGTTAGTTTGGCAACAGGTTCCGATTGGGTAGGATTAAAAGTACCTGTACGAAAGAGAGTTATGTATTTACAATCGGAGTTGTCTAAAAACGCTCTTAAAAGTAGATTGTTCAAAATGACTAAGGATATTCAACAAGATGAAGAATATTTATATTTTAGCGGTCGTAAACGATTCGATTTTTCGAATGAAAAGGATATAGAATATATTGCTTCAACCATTACACAATTTAAGGTAGACGTATTGATTATTGACCCTTTGGCGGATTATCATAGGCAGCCAAACGAAAATGATAATGCACAGATGGCAATTGTAATGCAAGGGTTCAAGGACTTGGCATCACAAACGGGTGTATCCATTATATTAATTCACCACGATGGAAAAGATGCTCTAAATTACCCGAAAATAGGAGGGTACGCATCACGCGGAGCTTCATCAATATTTGCTGCAGTAGACACAGATATTCAAGTAAAGGAAGTTCTGAAAAGTGCTAAAAAAGGAAAGGCCCAATTTAATTTACATTTTGTTACAAGGCATGCAGAACAATTAGATAGTTTGATAATTGAATTTGATAGTAATACTAATTTTCTTCGCGTCCCAGCTCCTCAGTCTGACATCAAAACACAAAAAATATTGCAAATCATTAAAGATTATCAACCTGTTTCTGCAATTGATATTACTAATTCTGCTAAAGCTTTTGGTCAAGGTTATGGCAAGTCAACAATAGCAACTGAACTTAAAAAAATTATTGATAGTGGGTTTAACGTAGTCAATATACGTGGCAAATATCAGTTCATGGATTTCCAACATCCAAATTCCAATAGTGGTGAGCAAATTGGGATGGAACCCTCTAATGGTTCAGTACCAACAGCTACACAGTATCCAATGAATTCCTATCCAATAACGAATATGAACGGCGTAAGGCACTGATACTCAGGTAGATTCAGAATCCAAAATTTCTCTATATATCCCTATTGGAATATTAGAAAAAAGAGAGAAAGTGTTACTATGGCACCGCATAAAAACAAATCAGGTTTAGGTGGGGGCAGATTTGGTGAGGATAAAATGATTAGCTATATATAAATTGATGTGAAATGTATTTTAAAAGGTACGGCAGATTATCTTAAAAAATAATGACTCTAGGGGAGGGAAATGTATAAGCCCTCTCCTAGAGTCGACACCAATATTATTTTTGATGGTTTTGTTTTACTTATTTTGTCACATTAACATTAGTAATAAACATTGTAGGTGTTACTGACCAAATTTGACAGGTCTAGATGATGTTAGAGCTGATACAACCTAAATGCAGTACCAATGGTAAAGATTCTGAAATCAAGCTCTAGCATCCAAGCTGCAAAGCTTGACTCTGGATTATTATGATTCCATGTAAAGGTTACGTTAAACGAGAACATTAGAATCTTTAAATTCATAATAAATACATTCTTTGATCTCGCAAATTGCAGCCCTAAATAGGGTTTTAGATTCATCATGAAACAGTTACCTTTTTCTTTCTGTTTAATGTGGCCCAAGGTGTCTTCTCTTGGGTCAGTGTGCGTAAATATTTACCAACGCCTGTTTTATCAACGGACGTTTTAAACACTTTTCCATCTTTGATAATCACATCGCTTAATTGTTCAAGTTTGAGAAAATTCTCAGGCACTTTCTCAATTGGATTTAAAACAACAGATCCTGGGGTATAGGTTGCTGTAAATTTACGTCCACCTGATACCAAATAAGGTTTAGAAGACGCATTCTTTTCAGATGCGATTTTAGTGATGAGACTGTGTAAGATATTATTCAGTTTTTCCTCGATATTCGCAAGATGTTGTTCCTTAACGGATAAGGAACTTGCTAAACTTTTAAGATGCATAATTTGGCTCTTCAATTGAAATTGAGAAAGCTCAAGTTGGAGCATCGTTTCTGACACTAATGAGGGCTGTTCCTCTAAAACTTTCATTAGCAATTCTTGTGCCTCAAAGTCGATATCTCCTGCATATAAATAGGCTAATATGCCATTGGTAAAGCTCTCTAAGGCTCGTGTGTTTTTTGGATCAGGATATTCCCGATTGATGAGTTTGTTTAAAAATCGTTCTTGGTGGATTTTCTGAAATTCACTTTCTTCCTCATCCATTGTCATTGCACTAATTAGGTTCATGTTTATTCTCCATTCGATACTCGTGAAAAATGAATCGAGTCGCGCAAACCGTACATTTACGGACTCGACCAAAATAGTTTTTGTTTTTATGCCCACTTACCTTGTGATACTTTGTATTACCACATTCAGGGCATTCCCATGGCGTTACTTTGTTGACAGATTCAATCTTATCTTCAATCAAGTCAAGTTTAGTAAGCACTTTTAAGATTAGTTTTATGAGTTCCATTAAAACGCCATTCCTAAAGTACGTTCATATTCTTTCCGAACAAATCGAAAGCAATTATCTAAATAGCCCTCGAAACTAATCCCTTGATCGCCGTCTCTATTCTTGAGACAACGGACTTCTCGGGCAGGTTCGGTGTTATTGCCAATTAAGGCAAGTACCATGTCTGCATCATGTCCAATACTGCCATTACCACTACCTGAGACGGCATCCCATGTTCCTGTTCGGGCTACTGAATTTGAGACTTGTGAAATCTCAATAATGATAATTTTGTACTTCAACGCCAACATCTTTAACTGCCTAGTGATTTCGCCTAAGCGTGTGTAGTCATCACCACTTCCCGAGCCAATCAACTTGATATGATCAACGACTAGGACGGTGAATTGCCCCTCAAAATTTCTGATTAGCTCATGTATCTCTTTCAAATCTAAGGAATAGCTTTGCACATAATGGACGTGTTCTAAGTGTCGCAGATATGATGTATCGCCTTGCAAAAGTGATTGTTCTACTTTTGTTTTAGACATCCCTGTAATCTGCTGTATGGAACGTCTATACATTTGAATAGGTGAAACTTCAAGACTTGCATAGATGGTATTTACGCCGCTTATTGTTGTGATTTGCTGTGCAAAAGCGCTTTTACCACCGCCTGTTGGAGCCATTATTACGCAAACATTGCCTGGAACAAGTTTCCAATCTTTGTTTGAGAAGCCAAATATATTTGCTAAATCGATTTGTCGGCCTGTGAAGTCCTGTTCGATATAATTAACCAATTCAGAGCGCATTTGATGGGCGCTCAATAATTGAAGTGCCATGTTATTTGCTCCGTAGTTCTGATTTTTATAAAAGATACAGTCGCTGCTACAATACGATTTTAGGATATTGTCATTGCAACTGTACTTATAATTGTTCTTATAGACCTGTTGTACGATACGAGTGCATTCCTTTGCACCTATACCAACGCGCCCGCCCCAAATTATCATAAGTTCAATAGCCGCATCTTCGGGTATTCCACTTCTTTGATAATGTGAGACGACTCTCATGCCTGTGTTGTTTCGTTCTGAGACAGAATTGTCATTCCAAATATTTGTAATACAGACGGCTGCCCGTTCTGCATTTTGGCTGTGTGGCTTTACATTATTTGTTTCTATCTCAACGTCTTCAACGTAGCCCTCTAACTCGCCGTTTGATTCCATCCAATCTTCATCTATGATTATCATGCTTCTAGGGTTTTGTGCTAGTTCTCGAATCTCGGGTAGTGATAAGTTTCGAAATTCAGCATGAGTTAATGGAATCTTATAGAGTCCGCTTTTTTTGTTAATGGTATTCATTATGCGATAAATCCGACCGACATCGTAGATATTGTCAATCAGGTTACCGAATAATTTCAGCATTGTATTACGGACAATCCTTGGCAACAATGGAGAGGGCGCGAAACCCTCTCCAAATGCGCTAGCAGGCAGTAAAATATTGAAGCCTGTTCCCGAAAACGATATGACGATATTGTATTCAGGTAAGCCAAGTTCTTGAGTTAGGGTGAACAATACGGCTTGAACATTTCTTCGAAGCAATAAATCATTCTCAGCGTTGAAATTCTTCTTGTCGGGATAGTCGATATCAATATTGACAACATCGAGGTGATAATTCCCGTTGTAAAATTTCAGACTGTTTGATGTTAATGTCAGGGTTACTTGGTTTAAGTGTTCCTGAGGGGTGATTATGCGCTAAAATCACTGCATTTGCATCATATTCTAAAACCTTTTTGATAATCTCACGGGGGAACACTGTAGTTGCTGAAATCGATCCTTTCGACAATACCTCAGTTTTAATGATTGTGTGCTTGTTTGTTAAAAACACAACCATGAAGTGTTCTACTTCATCTACAAAGCCACTCGCAAAGCTGATAAGGTGGTCTGCTGCAGATTTTGAACCATTGATACTCATTCCTTCAGGGATTGTGTATCGTCTTTTGAATTCTTCCCTTATTTCGTTATCACTAAATAATTCTAAACTCATGATCGAGCCATTTTCGGTGGCGTATAGGTACAGATTGCACCTTTGCCGTTATACGGTCCAATACCAATATGATGAATCACATCAAATGGCTTTTCGAATACTAGATCCGAGAACTGTTCATTCTCTGAGTAAAGCTTGGCGATAAACCAAACTTTATTCTTATTGGTATTGGCTTTCACCATGTCATTGTATGGTGAACCTGGTAGATTTGTGCTTAATACGGCTACTTGGCCGTCCGTATCATCTAAAAGCACAATAGCAGGTATGCCGTTGGCGTATTTAGATACTTCAATTTTGTATTCATTTGATTTGGTTGGTGGTGGTGTCACTTTGGAATCTGACAAAATAGTGACTTCACCAATCTTT
>CALBFA010000082.1 GCA_937888365.1 uncultured Fidelibacterota bacterium
TCAATTCTTCCCTCATTGTCTTGTCCATTAATGACGGTTTAACTTCGCCTAAATTGGGTGTAAATCAAGAGTTCTTTTATAAACGGCTAATTGCCCCAATTTCCATGTATTCTCATTATGCAATAGCAAAACCGATGGGTGTGTTGTGTTTAATCGCTCCATTGTCCGTTTCAATAAGACAATATTTTATCAAATCTGCCTGTTTCAAAACCCGACTTTTTCCTCGTCGTGCGGCTGCCTCAGTTGCAGCATTTTCAACAATGATTTTTATCTGTCCTCCTGAAAGATTAAACTTAATTGCCAATTCATTAAGATTGATATCACTTGCGCGTGGGATAGTCGGTGGTAAATGCAACTCCCAAAGCTTTGCCCTTTCATCCTTACCAGGCATGGGCAATTCAAGTTTTAAATGGAATCGCCGACTAAAAGCTGAATCTATATTGTCCTGTAAATTAGTGGTGGCAATCATCACTCCTCGTAACCTCTCAAATCCTTCCAGAAATAGATTTTGCATACTGTTCTGCATTTGATCGATGCTGGAATGTGTTTCATTAAGTCGTGTGGTTAGGAATTGATCCGCTTCATTCAGCAGTAGAACAGGAGGATTATCCACTCTTCGAACAATCCGTTCAAACACATTAAATAAACGTTTGATATTTTTTTCACTTTCGCCAACCCACATTGATTGTAAGCGAGAGATATCCGTGATGAGAAGCTTCTTCCCTAAATGTTTGGCGATTGCTCCAGAGGCAAAGGTCTTACCCGTTCCTGATGGCCCATGTAGTAGCATGAGCAGTCCAGGTTCTCTCTTCTTTTTCGAACTACCAACGACCTCCATAGCTCCATTGTACAAATGCCAGTCTTGAAGCACGGCATCAACGTTCTCATGGTAGCGTCCAATTGCTGTCACGATGGTCTGTTTTAATTCTGGTGCTAATATTAAATCATCCATCGTGTAATTGGGATCTATTAAGGTAAAGAGATCATTGCCTTTTAAAATCTGAACCAAGCGCTCATCATCATCAGTTGGAGTGTCCAAGATGATTTGCTTCATGATGTCAGGAGTAGCCCTCACATTACTGCCACGACTCATTTGAAACACATTTTCCTGAAGTTCCACAATCCCGTGTTGAACCAACGGAGCATCTGTACTCAGGTATTGTTGATTTCTATAGAGCTCATGCTGATCCGAACTGACTAACTTAACCAATTCATCAACATCTACGGCACTGCTATCTAGCTCCTCTTTAACTAAATATACTAGCATGGTAACTTCATTTTCATCTAGGGAATATTCTTTGGCTATCTCCTGCAGAGGAAAAACATTATCGGTGATACTTACACGCGATGCTATGCGATGTTTCCAATTTATAACCTCAAGGAGGTCATTGGCGTTTGTCTCATCAAGTTCTTTATCAAATTTGATATCCTGGAAATCATAATAACGCAACTCACGTAATTTTTCGCTATATATAAACCAGTCTGAGAGAAATTCTTTATTAGAAGTGTAGGGCGTTTTGTCTTTTAAATTGACCTCTTCAGGCTCATCTAACAGAAGATTAATGAAGGTTTTATTGAGAGAAATGTGTTCTTCAAGTAGTGACCGCTTGCTGTATTTGATACGCTTAACGGGTTCGTTAATAGTGCCAGCATGTAATATTCTTTTCTTGCTGGTATAAAGGATTTGCTTCTCAAGTAGACCAATTATCAAATCTAAATAATCAATCGTGTTTGAGTCCCCACCCAGAAGACCCTTAATTATTTCGAGTGACGTGAAATAAGGACCTTTTTCTGTCGTGAGTTGCTGCCATAATCGCGCAATAACCAGTATCTCCTTTTCTGTAAGGTTATAGTCGACTAACAGTGCATCACACTTAATCTTAAGATAATACTTTTTCATCTTTGAACGTGATGTAACGCTCCCTAAACCCAATAAATGATTGATATCATTATGGGTCTCAACGAATTCCCCAATTTTTGTCAGTAGATGATGTGGTTTTTGTTTGTCTCCCACGTTTCCTCCCTATGGCTTGCCATAATTTAGGAGCTAATACGTCAGATTATGTCGTTGGATAAATATTTTGTAAATTATTTAATTTTTCTTTAATCAGAGTGCGTAATTCGTTTGGACCAATTACTTCAATATTCTCATGCCAACTAAATATCCATGCGATAAGTTCAGGTGAGATTCCTACAGTAAGATTTAATAAGAGGCTTCCGTCTTCTTCGATTGTGACGGATTGACTCGAATGCCAATGACGACCTTCGATATGCATACGAATACTAGAATTGAATTTGAGAATGATATCTTTAGGTTCAGAACCAAACAATCCAAATTTGTTTTTCCAAAAGAGCTCTGGATTAAAGTGCGGTTCATCAGGATATGACTCATCCATTTGTTTAAAAGTTTTAATACGTTGAATAGCTAACAAGCGAAACTTTTCAAATCGCCGAATATAGACAATCACATAGAGCCCACCCTTAAAATAGATGAGTCGTCTGGGTTCTACGTAAAAGGATTTAATTTCATTTGAGTAAACATTAAAGTAATTAACAAAGGATTTTTTCTTTTGGATGATGGCAGTGATAATGGTATTGATAATCGTGCTATAGCTCGAATAATCAAAAAGGCCTGCCGTATAATTCTCATACATTTCATCTGCTTGAGAATCATCAACTTCAATAAAGACATCATCGGGTACTATTTGCTCAATCTTTTGAAGGAGAGTTTCAATTTCGTGTGAAAATTCAGTATTACGAAAGACTTTTAGATTCTCTTTTAGCATATGCGCTGCTAAATATTCATTGAGGCCGAGAGTTTGAGGAATGAATGACCGAAAGTTAGAATCTAAGTACCATTCATTTTCATTGGCTAAAGACTTGCTCGATTTTAAAGGAATACCAGCTTGAGCAATATGGTGTAAATCTCGCTGTAGGGTCCTAATAGAGACATCACCCTCAAAACGTTTTAACAGTGCAGTCGTTGTTATTTTCGAGCCACTGCTTACTATTTGTATAATACGCAGGAGCCGCTCTATTTGTTTTAGTTCTGCCATAATACGAATAATATAGTTCAATAAGTCATGAAGTGTCGTATTAAAAATTATATTCTTCAATAAAGAAGGAGAAAATAATGTTAAGTAAAAAATTTAAAGCGGTACCAATTGATTCCGATACACGAATATTAAGTAGAAAAGAGTACACGTTTGAGGGCATTGATGTCTTGCATGAAAAGTGGAGTTGGGATGGCATACTTGGAGAGAGCATTATCATTGATAGCGCAGATGTTAAACATCTAAGTGACAATGAAATTAAAGCATTAATAAAGACTTTCCCTTTTCAAATAGCAGAAACTAACATGACTTATAAAAAATCTGACAGTGGTTTTATATTTATAAATTATAATTTTATAGTTACTTAAGAGGATGTGAAAGCGATGCTATTTAATACGATAAAAAATAAGCTCCAAGACGAGAACGTTGACCAATTATTACAATTAATGGGCTATAAAAATAAACAAACTGGACAGGCAACACTGGGTCGCTTTTTAGAAGAGCCCAATACATTTGAATGGCTAAATAATGGGTCATTTGATTTCTTGCATTCAAGCAAATCATTTTTGCGTGCTCTTGCTAAGACGCTAGGAGTTTCCAAAGAACTTGTAGAAACTGAAATTGAGGAAGCTGTCAAAAAAATAAAAGCAATTGCCTCTTTTCAGCAGCCATACATCTTTATTTATACCAACTTTTCGCGTCAATCAGAACCTATTCACGTCCTCGCAGTCATGGAAGGTAAACGGAATATTATTATGGGCAGAGTACAGTTTGTATTTAAAACAGTTGATGAGAGTTTAAAAATAATATCCAATACTGTCCAAGAACATTATGCTGTATCTCGTGGCGTTCTTGAACTTTGGGGCAAAATTATTTCCTACCAATATCACCATACGGATGGGATGGTGTACCTATTTGATGTAAGAGGTGAAATTATTAAAGATGTGGTTATTCCTGAATCAAAGGCTACAATACACATCTAGGGTATAAGTTTTCAATTGTATTCAATCAAAATTCAGTTAATTATGGTTGAGCAACACTTCATATAAACAAGTTACATTGTAATAATTTTAGATAAATACGAACCATTGAAACGAATAATATGGAGAGCCATTCAGGCGACAGGAAGGTGTAATAAATGCTTAAAAAACCTCGATATCTAACTAAATCTCGATTCAAGTCCGCTTTGGAATGCCCCACAAAGCTTTTCTATTACGGCAAGCCTGAATACGCTAATCTCATAAATGATGATGATTTTATGCAGGCACTGTGCGAG
>CALBFA010000083.1 GCA_937888365.1 uncultured Fidelibacterota bacterium
CGAGTCTATTCTTATACGCAAAAGTACAGTAATGTAAGCATCTTGCTTGCGGAAAAGTCTAACACCAAGGCCCGCGAAGAAGCACCAAGTTTAATAAAGAGAAACAAAAGCAAAAAGACAGCGAAAAACACGAAAACAACTTTTGTCCGCTGATTGCGCAGATTAACGCAGATAAAAGATATGGAGAAAAGCAGTCACCCGACGCCTTGGCCAGGATTCTTAACACAAGGACAACTTCTAAAACCGACAATCGTTAATCGACATTCTTAAATCAAATATAGTTTCCTCTGAGCGCTCTGGGTAAATTTCTGTCCTTCGAGAGCCTCAGGAACCGCTTTGTGGTTAAAAAAATCTAACACCTTGCCTTGAATCACCTTATCGACAATTGAGTCAAAGACGAAAACGCCCTTTCGTCAAAAAAAAACGACACCTAAAAAACGATTGTTTTCCTTTCTCTGTCAATTAAGCTTAGCCTTATCAAAATGACGCGTCACATTCTCAAAATATTGATTCTTGCCATAAGCTTGCTTTTAACGTCAGGATTTGGACAAGGGAAACTCTCTCAACGCGACAGCCTCAATGCACAACTCCCCAATGCAAAGCCCCGTGAAAAAATGCAGATTTATCTCAAGCTCGGCGAGCTGTCCGAGGGAAAATCGTATGCACAAAGAATATCGTATTTCCGCGAGGCCTTAAGTTTAGCCCAAAAGTTTAAAAGTAAACAGGATGAGATTAAGGCCCTTAATCAAATAGGCGAGCTTTATTATTATTCTGGAGACGACAAACAAGCCATCCAATATACCGAAGAAGCCCTTCATTTAGGGACTTCCATTTCCGACTCGAAACAAGTTCAGGTCAGCTTGTATAATCTCGGATTTATTCATCAAGTATTACATAATCATGAAGTCGCAATAGACTATTTTTTAAAGACCCTGGCCATCGCGAATGAGGCATCCGACATAGAAATGAGCACGCGAACACTCGTAAGTTTAGGCAAGTCGTATCATATACTAAAGCGTTATCCAGAGGCGTTGGATGTCTATAACCAGGCGAAATTGCAAAGCATTGATATTGATAATAATGCAATTTTAGGACGGATTTATTCGGGTATCGGCGACTTGTATCAAATCATTGGCGAGTACGATAAAGCCATCGCGTATTTTGATATTGTTATCAGCATCAATAAAAAACTTGAAAACAAGCCGGCTTTAGCACAAAATTATTGCGATATAGGCATTGCGTATTTTCATCTCATGCAATACGATCAAGCGGAAACCTATTTTCAAAAAGCCATCCAAAACAGCCAAAATGACGAATTTATAACCAATAATTTTAAGCTCATTGCCGACACTTATTACGAGTCCGGGCGCTTTGAAAAAGCCATTCAATTCTATCGTTTATACACGACTCAAAAGGATTCGCTTTTTAACAAGGAGAAACAAAAAGCGATTAATGACTTGCAGATGGCGTACGAAAACGAGAAAAAAGACCGTAAAATTTTTGAGCTGATGGTGGATCAGGAAAACAATACGTTCACCCTTAAACAACGCAGAAATTTTTTAATCACCAGCTTTAGTTTTCTTGTGTTGATGGCTATTACCTTGGTTCTACTGTTCTTACGTAATAACGACAAACAAAAAGCGAATATTGATCTCCAAAAAAAGAGCGACAAAATCGCACACCAAACAGCAGAATTAGAAGAACTCATTGCCGAGCTTAAATCTGTTAACCGGACGAAAGACAGCCTGTTTTCCATTATTGCGCACGACTTGCGAGGGCCGCTGGGTGTTATGAAAGCCTGGCTAGATATTCTCGCTGATGATCAGGACTTTAAAAATACCGATGAATATAGACAGGTCGTAACGGACCTAAAACATAGCGCCGGAACGACCTTTACACTTCTTGAGAACTTGCTTTCCTGGGCGCGAAGCCAGCGCGACGAAATTCAATACAAGCCCTCTATTAACGGCCTAAAGTA
>CALBFA010000084.1 GCA_937888365.1 uncultured Fidelibacterota bacterium
GGCAACGACTTTTTTTCAAAATCAATAGGGTTACATTAATTTTGAGTCAATGCGCCCCTTAATCAAGGTTTCTTTCAAGCTGCATTAGACTTTGACAAAACTAGACCCTCCAGTTATATTGCCGCGCTTTTTTTCATGAGAGAAAGCTGAGTATTAGCTTTAGATATAAATTGGAGGAAATTTCCTAGATGTCAGGTACATTAAAAACACGCAGTTTTTTAGTCCTTTTGCTAATCGCTTCCGCATTGTATATGGTGAAAGATACATTCACTTATTATACGATGTCAGAAAGCGATAAAGTTATCGCAATAGAAAACGGAAAACTGGACGATATGCAGAAGAATATGATTCACCGCGGTCTCGATTTACAAGGTGGAATGCACGTTGTTCTCGAGGTTGATCTCGCAGAACTTATTCGTACACGTATTGAAGATTCAGATAAAACAATCGAGAATTTAATAACGTCCAGCTTGGAAACATCTCTGGAAAACGGAGATGACTTTTTTCAGGTGTTTGGAGAAGAAGTCGCTAAGACGAAGCTTCGCCTCGCTCGATATTTTCCAAGTTACGAAAAAGGTCCCAATGCCGAAGTTTTAATCGCATTAGAAGCAGACGCTAAGGATGCAGTTGACAGAGCCGAAGAGATTATTCGTAACCGTGTTGACCAATTTGGCGTTTCAGAGCCTACGATTCAGCGCTCGGGACAATGGCGAATTATTGTTGAACTTGCTGGTGTTACAGACCAAAAACAAGCGCGCGAGCTTATCCAGGCCACCGCACTTCTTGAGTTTGTTTTAGTTCAAGAAGATCCACAGCTTGTCGAAGATTTTATGCGCAATGTTGATAGAGCATGGGTCGCCTTGTCAGGTCCGCCCGTCGAAGAGACATCAACGGATAGCACTGTTGCCGCAACGCCTACCGATTCGAGCGAAACCGTCGGCTCCTTAGCGGAACTTCTGTCGACTGAAGATGGCGAAACGGATATCGCCATTCAAGGCGAAGGTGATGCCAATCGTCCATTCTCATCCCTTGTAAATATTGGCTCAAACATGATTTGGGTTCCTGAATCAAATTTACATAAGGTAAAGCGTTATTTAGCAATGCCCGAAGTTTTGGATGCATTTCCCGAAGACGTTCGCCTTGGCTGGTCTAACGAGCCTCGCGATTTAAAAGGCGATGGACTTAATTATTACGCACTCTATTTACTTAAAAAACAGGCTGAACTTACAGGCGAAGTGATTACAAGCGCCAAAGAAGCTATGGGTGGTTTTTCTGGAGCTGAGTTTGTTGTTAATGTTGGGATGAACGACGAAGGCGCAACGAAATGGACGAAAATCACGGCTGCTAATATTGAAAAACGCGTCGCCATTGTAATGGATGGTGTCGTGAAAATGGCGCCTGTTATTCGATCCAAAATCGCTGACGGCCGCACTCAAATCGAAGGACTTGATAATATTTTGGAAGCCAAGCAGCTCGCCGTCGTGCTTCGCGCTGGTGCATTACCTGCTCCAATGGTTATTGAAGAAGAACGCACGGTGGGAGCATCACTTGGAAACGATTCTGTTAACGCGGGTACAAATGCCGTTATTATTGGCTTTTTCCTCGTCGTAGCTTTTATTCTTGTTTACTATAAAGGTGCTGGTCTCATCGCGGACTTTGCATTATTCCTAAACCTTCTTTTTACACTTGCTGTTTTAAGTACACTCAATGCAACATTAACGATGCCTGGTATTGCCGGTTTAATATTAACACTCGGTATGGCAGTGGATGCCAATGTTCTTATTTTCGAACGCATTCGCGAAGAATTAAGAAATGGCAAAACTGTTCTACGCTCTGTAGAAGATGGCTATGCCCGAGCCTTGACAACAATTGTGGACGCGAACTTAACCACTATTTTAGCGGCAGGCGTTTTATGGCAGTTTGGTAGCGGCACGATTAAAGGTTTCGCAACAACGCTTTTCTGGGGAATTCTTACATCTATGATAACGGCTATTTTTATTACTCGAACCATTTTCATGATACTGACAAACCGTCGTACCATGATGAAATTAAGTATTTAAGGAGAGTCGGATTATGATTGAATTAATTAAAAAAGCGAATATCGACTTTATCAGCAGACGTAAAACTTTCATTCTTGCCTCTGTCATTGTGATAGCGGTGGGCTTGGTTTCCCTGATTATTAAAGGCGGGCCACTCTTTAGTATCGACTTTGAAGGTGGAACACTCATCCAAGTTCGTTTCGAACAAGGAACGCAAGTTGAAAATATCCGTAACCAATTATCGGCTATTGGTTATGGTGATGCAACCATACAAACGTTTGGCGCAGAGAACGAGTTTTTGGTTCGTGTCAAAACAAGCACCAAAAGTGAAACCCAAATAGCAGAAATTCGGGCCGCATTTGCCTCCATTAATGGTGCAAATGATTATGAAATTCGACGCCTTGAAACCGTCGGACCAAAGATTGGAAAAGAACTTCGCGGCGATGCCTTGATGGCTGTATTAGTCGCAATGCTCGGTATTGTTGTTTATATATCTTTCCGGTTTAAATTCGTGTTTGCCATGGGCGCTTTAGCCGCATTGGCTCATGACGTTTTAATCACCCTAGGTCTTTTTTCGGTTTTAAATATCGAAGTCTCCTTGACGGTAATCGCAGCATTTCTCTTTATTGTGGGTTACTCTCTAAACGATACAATTGTTGTATATGATAGAATTCGTGAAAATATCAAAACAAAACGTCGCGATAAGTTTATGAATATTATTAACGCCAGTATCAACGACACCTTAAATAGAACCGTCATTACATCGTTAACTACCATTATGGTGGCGCTTGTTCTTTTCTTTATTGGTGGTGAAGTTATTAAACCATTCTCAATTGCTCTTATTATCGGTTTGGTTGTGGGAACTTACAGTTCAATTTTTATCGCGAGTCCAATCCTAATTGCTTATGAAGATAGGTTAGTCGAAAAACAATAGATTTTTTCAACTTGATGATGTTTAACGAAAGAGCCCTGCTACTTGTAGGGCTCTTTTTATTTTTAGAGCAAAAAATATGAACGTAAATAAAATTCACCAACTCGCCTATTTAAGTCTCATCCTCGTATGGGGTACAACCTGGGTCGCTATTAAAGTTAGTATTGGCGACACACCTTTCTTCGGAGCGGGTCTTCGCTTTCTTATAGCCGGCATTACCCTCGTCATTTTTCAGTTCGCCCGAAAAAAATCATTGAAAATCAGCAGCGGGTCGTGGCCACTTATCATAGCGTTGATTCTAGGAAATTTCTTTGTTGGCTATGCCTGCACATACACGGGAATGCGCTTTATTTACAGCAATTTGTCCTCGCTTATATGGGCCATAATGCCCGTGACGGTGAGCTTTTTTGCCCATTTTATGCTAAAAAACGAACGCTTTAATCTCCCGCGTATTTTAAGTCTCGGGCTTTCCGTCGTTGGACTGTTTCTCTTCTTTGATTTGAAAAAAGGAAGTGTTGATGCTTATTTCGCCTTTGGTGTTTTAATTACCGTATTGGGCGTCCTCGCCGCATCATTCGCGAATGTTTATTATAAAAAACATGTCATGAACACACATGATGCTGTTGTTATCAACGCATTCTCAATGATTATTGCATCGCTCATTCACTTTTTTATCGCCTTTATCTTTGAAGATGTTTCATCGTTTCCATTTACTTCTAATAATATTTTAGCCATTCTTTATTTAGCCATCATGGGCTCGTCTTATACCTTTGTTGTGTTTTTCAAACTTATTCGACATTTCCCTGTCGTAACCATGAGCTACATGACCTTTGTTATTCCCATTGTCGCCGTCATGATGGGATGGTTTTTTCTAGGGGAAGACCTATCAGCAATGACCCTCGTCGGTGCAGGGTTTATTTTGGCCGGCGTTTTATTCCCTAGTATTTATACTCGCTTTTTGCATCAAATTGTTTAAAGCTCTCGTTTCACACGCTGGATTTTACCTCTATTCAAACGGTCTCTCGAAGTGCTTTTTCGGAATTTGGCTAGAAATTTGCCCTTTAATAATGGCTTTTTTCATACCTCAAAATCTATGTTTTTCCCTTGAGAAAAAAATAAAAAGGAATAATTTCACCCTGAATAAAATGCAGTTTATCGAACCTTATATCAATCATGAAAAAACGACAACTTTTCATAAATTTTATATTCTAATATTAACACAGGTTAACACATTGGAGCCCTTATTATGATGCCTTTTCTTAAAGCTGCAACAAGCTCAGTCGGGAAAAAGTTTTTTATGGCATTAACTGGATTGTTCTGGATTATGTTTCTATTTATTCATTTACTTGGAAACCTCTCTCTTTACTCAGGACACAAAGATTCGTTTAATGCTTACAGCGATTTTTTAACACACGGAACACACGGTGTCGTCTATGTTCTTGAGTTTATCATGGTCGCCGGATTACTCATTCACGTTATTTCCGCCGTCGCCGTTTTTATAAGCGCGCAAAAAGCACGACCCATACAATACGCGATGTCTAAAAATCTTGGTGGACCAAGCCGAAAAACGATTTCAGCTTCTACCATGATTTATACAGGTTCGTTGATGTTTATCTTCATCATTGTGCATTTAATCCATTTCAAATTTGGCGATTACTATTCGACGGTACTTGATGGCCGCGTTATTCGCGACATGTACGCAACGGTTCTCATCGGTTTTCAATCACCCTTTTATACATGGTTTTATGTCATTATAATGGCTTTAATCGGTTTCCATTTACGACATGGATTTTGGTCTGCATTTCAATCATTGGGACTCAATCATCCACGATATAATGGCCTAATTGCTTTTGTGGGCGTGCTTATTGCCATAACATTGTCTTTAGGTTTCTTGATGCTTCCATTAGTACTTCATCTTACAGGAGGTCCTGCATGAAATTAGATAGCAAAATACCAAGTGGTCCACTTGCCAAAAAATGGGACAAACATAAATTTGAACTCAAACTAGTTAACCCTGCCAACAAGCGTAAATATACCATCATCGTCGTTGGTACAGGCCTCGCTGGCGCATCATCTGCAGCGAGTTTGGCTGAGATGGGATATAACGTCATTAACCTTTGTATTAACGATAGTGCCCGTCGAGCTCATAGTATTGCGGCGCAAGGCGGCATCAATGCAGCGAAGAATTATCCCAATGATGGCGATAGCGTCTGGCGTCTTTTTTATGACACAATAAAAGGCGGCGATTACCGCTCCCGCGAAGCCAATGTTTATCGATTGGCTCAAGTTAGTAATAATATTATTGATCAAGCCGTCGCTCAAGGGGTTCCTTTTGCGCGCGAATATGGCGGATTACTTGCCCATCGCTCATTTGGTGGCGCTCAAGTTTCACGTACTTTTTATGCTCGCGGGCAAACGGGACAGCAATTGCTCCTCGGCGCCTATAGTGCTCAAATGCGCCAGGTCAAGTTGGGGAAAATCAAATTATATACGCGCGTTGAAATGCTCGATCTCATCAAAATTGATGGCAGAGCACGCGGTGTTGTAACACGGAACCTCGTCACTGGCGAATTAAAATCATTTACGGGTGATGCGGTTATTCTGGCAACGGGTGGATACGGCAACGCCTTTTATCTTTCAACGAATGCCGTCAATTCAAATGCTTCAGCCGCTTGGCGAGCACATCGTCGCGGGGCATTATTCTCAAATCCTTGCATGGTTCAAATTCACCCGACATGCATCCCCGTAAGCGGCGACCATCAGTCCAAGCTTACACTCATGAGCGAAAGTCTTCGGAACGACGGACGTGTTTGGGTGCCCAAAAAGAAGGGTGACAAGCGCCCTGCCAACGAAATACCCGAATCTGAAAGAGATTATTATCTCGAGAATAAATACCCAAGTTTCGGCAACCTCGTTCCTCGAGACATCGCATCCAGAAATGCAAAAGAAGTCTGCGATGAGGGCCGCGGTGTTGGCGCTTCCGGTCTTGCTGTTTATTTAGATTTCGAAGATGCCATCAAACGCCTTGGTAAAGACGTTGTTACTGAGAAATATGGCAACTTATTTGAAATGTATGAGCGCATTACAGATGAAAATCCGTATAAGCAACCCATGCGTATTTTCCCGGCAATCCATTATTCTATGGGCGGGGTTTGGGTCGATTATAATTTACAATCGACGATTCCAGGCCTCTTTGTCTTAGGTGAAGCGAACTTCTCAGACCATGGCGCCAATCGTCTCGGCGCTTCTGCTTTGATGCAAGGACTCGCCGATGGATATTTCGTGATTCCTTATACGATTGGTGGTTTCTTAGCAAAAGTCGGTGCTTCAGCCATTAATACAGATGCGCCTGAAGTCAAAGATGTTGAAAAAGAAGCAAAGGATCGCATTGAGCGCATCCTAAATATTAAAGGCAATAAAACCGTTCATGAAATCCATAAAGAGCTGGGTCTTATTTTGTGGAATTATGTTGGGATGTCTCGAAACAAGAAGGGCCTCGAAAAAGCCATCCAGGAAATTCCAAAAGTCCGAGAAGAATTTTGGAAGAATGTTAAAGTGACGGGGTCTGGAGCAGAGCTTAACAAGAGCCTTGAAGAGGCATTGCGCTTAGCTGATTTTCTTGAACTTGGTGAATTAATAGCGAGAGACGCGTTGATGCGTGAAGAGTCTTGTGGAGGTCATTTCCGAACCGAACATATCACGGAAGAAGGCGAAGCCAAACGCGATGATAACAATTTTACGTTCGTTTCCGCGTGGGAATATAAAGGCGAAAATCAAGAGCCTGAGATGCACAAAGAAAACCTTGAGTTTGAATTTGTTGAACTCACTCAACGAAGCTACAAATAAGGAGACATGAAAATGAGTGAGAATATGAATCTAAAATTAAAAATCTGGCGACAAAAAAATGCTGGCGACAAAGGGCGTTTTGTTGAATATGACATGGAAAATGTTTCTCCTGATGAATCTTTTCTTGAAATGATGGATGAATTAAACGAGAAATTGACCCATGATAATTTAGAACCTGTCGAGTTTGATTCGGATTGTCGTGAGGGGATTTGCGGCACCTGCGGACTGGTTGTAAATGGCGAGGCTCATGGACCTCTCCGTGCGACGACAATGTGCCAAGTTCACATGCGAGAATTTAAAGGCATGACTAAACTTACTGTCGAACCGTGGCGCACAAAAGCCTTCCCTGTCCTCAAAGACCTTGTCGTGGATCGTGGTGCTTTAGATAAAATCCAGCAAGCAGGTGGCTATATTTCTATAAACACAGGCAATGCGCCGGATGCTCATGCTATTCAGGTGCCTAAAGAAGCTTCTGATTTAGCCATGGATGCTGCGGCTTGTATCGGGTGTGGCGCTTGTGTTGCCGCATGTCCGAATGCCTCGGCATCGCTTTTTACGGCAGCCAAGATTTCCCAATTTGCGCTGTTGCCACAAGGTGGTCCAGAGCGGAAACGTCGTGCAGCGCAAATGGTCACACAAATGGACATTGAAGGCTTTGGGGATTGTTCAAATCTCGGTGAATGTGAAGCTGCGTGTCCTAAAGAAATATCAATTTCTAATATCGCTCGTATGAAGCGTGAATTCGTCGGAGCTATGCTCGGCTAACACAAAACTATTCCTGATTCTAAAAGCCCTGGAACTCTTTCAGGGCTTTTTTTTGATGACAATATGGTTTTTTGCCTCTATTCGTTTAACTTGCAGGTAACAAAGAGAGTATTGGCATGAATTATTTAGAGAAATCCATTTTGAGCAAAAATCAAAATATCCTCTTAACCCAAAAATCATCTATTACTGTATCAGAATAATTGAACATTAAAGTCTTACTTCTGAAGCTCAATGAAATGATAAATTGTTGGAATGTAAAATATATTGTAGAAGAGGTCTCCTTTGAAGTTAAAACTTAATATTTCTTTAACCCGAACCTTAGTTATTAGTTTTTCTTTTCTTGTTGTAATCTTTTCTATTTTCAATCTTTTATCAAGTTTCTATTTAGGCTTAACTGCTATTGACCACTTTGCTGAAAGGACTCTGAATCAGTCAAAACAACACGCAAGTAGTGAATATAAATACTTTATTAAAAGCGTTCAAAAAGCTTTTGAATTATCAGCGTCTGAGCTGGGGAGCGGCGTCTTAGACGTCAATAATATTGAGCAATTAAACAAACATTTTAAAGCCCAAATGCTTAATGTTAAACAGGTGACCTCCATTAATATTGCGGCACCAAGCGGTCAAGCATATCTTCTCCTAAAGACCCATAATAGTTATAAAAACAGAATTTTAACGCCGTCTTTATTACAACAAAAGAAAGTGCTTTGGCATAATTTGGATAGTGATTTGGTACTAAATAAATCCTATGAAGAAGAGTCCTCTTATGATTCTCGAGCTCGTCCTTGGTATAATATTCCTCAACGCTTTGATTTGAATTCATGGACGCAACCTTACACCTTCCAATCAACAAAAGATGCCGGTATTACAGTTTCCCGGCGAATCAAACTTCCTGATAATAGTGAAATCGTACTTGCATTTGATGTCATGCTCAAAGATTTGTCGAGTTTAACCTTTCGTATTGCTCCTACACCGAATACAAAAGCGATAATTTTCCTTAAAACGGGACATGTCATCGCTTTGCCAGGCTACGAAAAATTTAAGCTGGAACCGCTTCATAATGACTATATCCTACGACACTATTCGATGCTTGGAATCCCTGAACTTACTGAAATTCTGAGTACATGGGACAATCAACAGGCCACAAACGTCACGAGGGGGGAAATAAAAACGTCGAGTGGGAAGTATTGGTACGAATTTATTAAGCTTTCTGATTTAGGTGAATTTAATGCTTGGATGGCGATTTATATCCCCCTCCAAGATTTGGTCTCAAATTTAAATAGCCAATTATTTAAGCTTATTATTATTAGTCTGCTTTCAATCGTTTTTGCAATTTTATTTGCGCTTTTCTTGTCGCAATATTTTACAAAGCCCATGAAAGAATTTTTAATGCTCGGTACAGCTTTGACGTCTCTTGATTCATCCGTCACGAAAACAACGTCAGCCTATATTTCGGAGCTTTCGGAGCTTTCCCATTTGAGCAAAGAGCTCCGCTTAATATTTAATGCCTTTTCGCGATATATGCCAAAAGAGGTGGCACAACAACTCATCCAAAACAAAGAAATTGCAAAAATATCCGCAAGCAAAGAGAATGTGGCTCTTTTAAGCTCTGATATCAATAACTATTCTGATTTTGCTAAAAACACAACAAGCTCAAACTTGCTCGCTCAGCTAGAAGAATATTTTAATACACTTCTTTCAAATATTATGAAGACACAAGGCGTCATAGATAAATTTATGACCGATTCCGTCGTCAGTTTTTGGGGGCCCCCATATACACTGCCAAATCCTTCTTTAAGTGCTGTTAAAACCCTTTGGGATACCCATTTAGCAATGTCTGCGCTAAATGAAAAGTGGCAAATACAAGGTAAGACGCCTCTTTTCACGCGCTTTAGCGTCGTTTATGGTGATGCCCTCGTCGGAAATTTTGGTGCCAGTTTTAGGATGCATTATTCAGCAACAGGTGAGATTGTTTCTTACAGCAATAAAATTTGCCAAGCCAATAAAATATATGGCACAACGATGCTTGTTTCTCAGAAAGTAAAACGTGCGACTGAAAGCGAATTTGAATACCGACTTATTGATAAAATAGGCATTCGCCAAAGTGCTAGCACGACAAAAATCTATGAATTATTGGGACCTATAGGGCATGTTCCCGGGCCGATATTGCAGCTTTCTCATCAATACGAAATTGCATTAAAACGCTTCTTTAAAGGCGAGTATTCAAACTGTAGCGAAATATTGAATGGTATCCAAAGCTCTTTTCCACATGACCAGCCGCTAAAACGCCTTAATAATCTTGCGAAAAACTACGCCAAAAATCCTCCTGAAGAAGGCTCTGAATTAACATTACTTTAATTAAAACATTCGTATTATAATGCTGAACTGGAGACAAAAACTCACCCGGTTCCCGCCATCTCGGATGTTGTTGCGTATAGCAGAGACTTCTCGGAGCAAGTCCATTCGGAACTTATTCTTGCCTTTTTTAACGGAATCCCAATCCATAATCGATATCGGTGCGGGAACCTGCGTTTTATCTTCAATACTCCAAAAGGATGGTTTTCGCGTCACCGCTCTCGACATTGACAATTTTTCTGTTGTTGATGACATCACGCCAAGGGTTTATGACGGTATCTCAATGCCATTTCAGGATAAAACCTTTGATGTCGCCATTATTCCTTACGTTTTGCATCATACACCCAATCCTGATCTCATCTTGTCCGAAGCGTATCGCGTTTCCCATCGTGTCATTATTTTAGAAGATTTGATTGGCTCAACATTGCAAACGGCTTATACTTATTTTATGGACAGCCTCCTTAATTTCGAATTTTTTGGACATCCCCATACCAATCGTTCGTTCGAAAATTGGCAAAAAACGTTTTCGAACAAAAACATTATTCACGCGCATCCATTTGAGAGCAAGAGCCTCTTTAGCCCCTTTATGAAACACGCTCTTTTTGTTATCGATTCAGCCTCAACAAGGACGACATAAGGTGTTAACCAATCTCCTCTTTTTTATCCGCGAAAAACGATGGTTTTTTGTCGCTGTTATCGTCGCGATTCTCATGTATTTTTTACCACATCCAAAAGATTTGAGCACAGAAGGATATCATGCAATTATCATTATTGTTATAACGATTATCCTTATTATTAAAGAGCCTCTTCCTCTTCCTGCCATAGCAATTTTGATGATATTTTTACAGGTTCTTTTCGGTATTGCATCGGCAAATGAGGTTGCTTCAGCGTTCATGAATGATGCTGTTTTCTTTATTATGGGCTCATTGATGTTGGCTGTCGCGATTGTTAGCCAGGGTCTCGACAAAAGACTCGCCTTGGGGATTATAAAAATCACAGGGAACCAAACATGGAAAATTGTTGCTGGCTTTACAGCGATTTCAGCATTGCTGTCATCCTTTATTGGCGGGCATACCGTCACCGCGATGATGATGCCTGTGAGCCTAACCTTGATACGCTATGCCAGCAAAAACCAAAAAAAAATTATCAACCTTACAGCCGCGCTGCTCTTTTCTGTCGCCTATGGCGCGACGATTGGTTCTATCGGTACACCTTCAGGTGGTGGTCGAAATGCTATCGTTCTAAATTATCTTACCAAGTTTTCTCAAATCGAAATCAGTTATTTAAAATGGATGGCTTATGCTTATCCCATGTTGCTTCTTGAAATTCCTTTCACTATCGCCATTATTCTCTTTACGTTTCGACCCGAAAAAACAAATCTTGATTCGGCTGTACGTCGCTTAAGCATAGACGTCAAACACAGCGGGAGCATGAAACCGAAGGAATATCTCGCGATTATTCTTTTTATTCTCGTCTTCTTAGGCTGGGTCTTTTTTAGCTCTACAATAGGTTTAGGTATGGTTGCGTTGATGGGCGTGTTCGCTTATTTAGCGTTTGATTTAGTTGAATGGAATGATTTAAACAAAAGTACAAACTGGGGCGTTGTCCTTCTGTTTGGAGCCGCTATTTCAATCGGTATTCAGGTTAAAAATACGGGAGCCGCTTTGTGGCTCGCCAATCATTTTGTCGAATTCTTATCCATTTATATTACCGACTTGACTGTTTTACGCGCCACAATTGCCATTTTTCTCACCAGCTTGTTTTCAAATCTTTTATCAAGCTCTGCAACGGTGGCGGTTGTTGCGCCAGTAGTTTTAAATCTTGGTGGCGATTTGGTTGCCTTAAGTTTCGCGACTGCTATTTCTTCTGCCTTTGGATATTTTACAGCCGTTGCAGCGCCGGCTTGTGCCATCATTTATTCAAGTGGCCTTGTGAAATCCAAGGATTTCCTCCGAGCCGGATGGAAAATGGGTATTATGTCCATCATATTGCTCGTTTTAATGATGATCTTTTGGTGGCCCTTGTTGGGTTAAAGGAGTATGATTAATTTCTTATTACTGCAAAACAGAACACAGGCCTCGTGCTTGTAATGGAGTCATTATTATGAAGTTTCTAATCGCCGTGGGCAGCAAAGAATATTCGAAAAACACGCTGCATCTCGGTGTTCAAATTGCAAAGGCCTTTGATGCCCATATTAGCATTGTTTATGTTGGGCCAAAAGAGCGAAAACTCTTTGAGGGCGAAGTTGATTTAGTGCGAGACAACTTGGAAAAATGGGATATTTTTCATCCTGGAATTGATGTCTTAAAATGGGCTCACGGCGAGTTGTTGAAACTAGGCTATTTTGAAAATGCTAAAAAGAACGATTTTAATCCAAGGCATATTTTGGAAGAGAATGGTCGATTCCGAATGGTTTTACCCTCCTCTAATGGTGACGCAGAATTGATCTTAAGAGAAGGCGAAATTGTACAAGAATTACGCAAAGAGCTCAGTAATACACCGCGAGATTTAGTCATTATTGGTGGCTCACAGGGGAAACGACGGATGGCTCATGATATTATTCAATTTCTGCCAACCTCTGTTTTCGTTGTAAAAAATATGAACCTTAAGAGGCATTACAAGTTATTGGTTTTAACCGATGACTCAGAAGGCACCAAAAAAGCACTCCTTTTTGCAGCTCTTATTGCAGAAAATCAAAAATATCCAATTCGAACATTAACGGTTTCTAAAACAAAGCGGTTTGGTTCTGGTTATATGGGGGCAGCTGAATATGCTAAGGCGTATTTAAAGAAAAAGAATTTAACGGTTGAGCAATTTTTTCTATCCGGCGATCCTGTTACTCATTTTGTTCAGTTTGCCTCTGATAATCATATCATTGTCATGGGGGCTTCGACTGCAAACCCCTTTAAAAAGTTTTTTATGGGCAGTAAGCCAATTTCGACTTTAAAGAAAAGTCGCTCTCCCATTCTAGTGGTTCGCTAATTACGTTTTTGAAGTATTAAAGGGTCAATATTATTTAGGAAATCGATAGTAAAAGACATTGCCTGTCGGTTTATTTTCCCTGACACCAACTACGCCATTGTGGGCTTTTGCAATCTTAGCCACAATAGACAAACCGAGTCCCGAGCCCCGTTTAAACCCATTTTTAAGTTGTTTCCCTCGCTCAAAAATTCTTTTTCTATCTTCACCTATAATTGTCTGACCAAAATCAATGACTTTTACTTCTATATTTTTTAGAGTTTCTTCTACTTCAACAATTACTTTTTTACCTTCAGCGGCATATTTGATGGCATTCGTTAAAAAGTTTCGATAAATGTCTTTTGTAACCCTATTTGCCTCGACTAGAAGCGTTTTGGGGTATCGTTTTTCTAAATGCATGTCTTCTCTATCAAGCATTGACTGTACTTCAAAAATACAAGCATCTAACATAAGGGCTAAATCGAGAGGCTCTTTTATAACCTCATCGTTCTGGATGATTTTTGAGAGTCCCGTTACATCATTGAGCGTTTTCACAAGAGATTTACTGGAATTAAAAATCATCTGATACGCATCATTATCTTTGTTTTCGAGAATAAGTAAATCAGACATCCCTAAAATGACACTTGCAGGGTTTTTAAATCATGGGAAACGATGTCTAAAAACAATTCTTTGAGTTCATTCGCTTCATGTAACTCTTCAGATAGTGTCTTGTATTTTTGTTCTGAGGCTTTACGCTCATCATGTAAAGCCGTCTCAATCTCTAATGCAGTGTGGGTGTCCTCGAGTTGAAAAAAGATGTAGGCCAAAAATGAGATGATGACAAAAACAATAATCCATAATAATTGATTCTGGCTCCTTCTTGTAATGTCTAAACTTTCTGTCAAATCACGTTGGCTGGCAATTGTCCAGTGAATGTTTTGCCCGTATGAAAATGGTTTTTTTGCGTGCTCATCTTGATACCGTGCACTTCATTGATGTCTTGAGAAAAATTGATGGTGCTTTCTTCATAGCGCTTTTCAGGCCCTGAAAAGACTATGTTGTCTTCGTTAATCAAGACAATCTCTCCTTGGTTTAAATGGTTTAAAAACGAAGATGCATTAATATTTACACCTACAATGCCTTCTAAAACATTGTCAATATAAACAGGCGTAAACATCCGTAATGTTGGGAGAGCGGGGCTTTCAATCGCTCCCTGTTCCATGTTTAAGTCCAGTTTTGAAAAATACACGTCCCCTTCTTTAAGTTTTACGCTTTCTTGAAAATAATATCTCTTCGATTTGTTTTGTAATTTTTCAGGCGGTGTAACATTGACTCTATTGTTTTGTTTATAGACTTTAATTTTTTCGAATCCCAGTGTATCAATAAACCGAACCTGGTAGAAATCATTATTGAAATCAATATAATGTTCAAACAATAATGCCGATGCATGTAAATCACCATGGTAAGAAGACGCTAGATGTTCCATCCCCGAACTAACGGCGGAAAGATAAATATTAAGCATGTCTTTTTCCTCAGACAAAATAGCTTTTTGTTCAGCATTCTGTTTCGCTAAGAGGCTCTCCCTAAAATTTAAATAGGTCGTATTGGTCATAAATAGGGTAAAAAGAAAAAGCAGTAGCAATAACACAACGAGCTTTTGTTTGGAAATGTTTAGCTTGCTAACCCCTTGCTTTAGCTTAAAACTCATATATTGCTTAATATTTCCAATACATAATAGTTGACCCTTTTCATCAGCCCCAAAAGGGACATTCTTCTTTTCCATAACATTTAGTAAAATGTAAATAATATTATAAATGATTTTTCTAGGTGTTTTAGTTTGCAGACTTAGTTTTCGCGGACTAAAGAGAGGAGCTTTCATGTCATTTGTTACCGTTGGAAGTATTGGAATCGATACAATCGCGACACCCTTTAAAAAAGTTGAAAATGTTTTAGGGGGATCCGCCTCATATGTAAGCTTCGCTTCTAGCTATTTTATTACGCCTGAACTTGTTGCCGTTGTTGGGAATGATTTTTCAGAACATTATATCACCGAATTTAAGCACCATGGTGTTGATGTAGGTAACCTAGAAATCGCAGAGGGAAAAACTTTTCGATGGGGTGGTGAATACAGCCAAAACTTTGATATTCGTACGACGCTTTTTACGGAGTTAAACGTTTTTGAATCCTTTTTGCCGAAACTTTCAAAATCTGCTCAAGAAGCGCAATTTCTACTTCTTGGTAATATTCATCCTGCATTACAAATACACGTCATTGAGCAAATGCAATCCAAACCATTTATCGCCGCCGATACAATGAACCTTTGGATTGATATTGCTCTTGGCGACCTTAAAGTATTAATTTCCAGAATTAATCTGCTTATAATCAATGATGAAGAGGCCCTCATGCTAACAGGTGAGCGCGACCCTGCAAAAGCCGCGAAACAAATTCGGGCAATGGGGCCATCTATTGTCGTTATAAAGAAGGGCCAAAATGGTGCTCTTTTATTTAATAACAACACTGTTTTTTGGGCTCCAGCGATGCTGCTCCCTGATGTTCAAGATCCGACAGGGGCCGGTGATAGTTTTGCCGGAGGTATGTTGGGCTACCTTGCAAAAGTCAATAACATCAACGATTCATCGTTGCGGAAAGCCGTCATTTATGGTAGCGTCATGGCATCTTTTTGCGTCGAAAAATTTTCTGTCGAGGGTTTACTCAATCGCTCTATTGACGAAATTGAGGCGCGATATACATCATTTAAAAATCTTGTTCAATTCTAAAGGAGTTTCTATGTATAAACGAAATTGGGTCGTTCTTTTTCTTGTTTCACTCATTTTTGTTTCCTGTGATATATTTTCAGGAAACACCGATGATTCCGCAGCGGACTTAAGAGGTACGCTTGTTTCATCTACAAACAAAGGGACGTTTAACAAAGCCTGGGTTAACACATTCATTTCATTTAACAACCTGCCCTTTGATGCGACGGTAAAAACGGGCTTTAATTTGAAAAAAGTTGTCTATTACACACAAGATGCACAAGGAAATAATATCGAGGTTTCAGGATCTATTTTCATTCCTGATTCTGTTTTCTCCTATCACCTCGTCAGCGTTCAGCATGGAACTGAGATTAAGCGGGCTTCTGTGGGAACTGAAAGTGTGTACTATGCGATTGAGGGAATTTTGATGGCGACCCAAGGCTATTATGTCGTTTATCCAGACTACATCGGCTTAGGCATTTCGGAATTGTCCCACCCATTTATTCTGATGGAACCCTCAGCGAATACGGTCATTGACATGATTCGAGCGGGTCGGAATTACGCCGAACAAGAAGGTCATGCTTTAGATGACAATCTGTTACTCATGGGTTACAGCGAAGGTGGGTTTGTGACGCTCTCTACGCATCGGGAAATAGCTATCAATTATGCAGACGAGTTTTCGATTTTAGGCTCTGCTCCCATGGCGGGCCCTTATGATGTCAAGCAAACGGCTTCTATTTTACTTTCCAATGATGTCTATAGCAATCCCGGCTATCTTGGATACATCCTTAATGCGTATAACGAAGCTTACAATCTTTACCCCATCAGCGATATTTTTGCTCAGCAATATGTTGCAACTGTTGATACACTTTATAACGGCTTATACGATATGGGACAAATCAACAGTGCCCTCACAACAAATTTGAACGAACTCTTTAATACAGAATTTTTAGCAGCTTATCGTAATGGCGGAAAACCCGATCTGGAAAACGCTTTTGTCGAGAATTCTCCTTTAGACTGGATATGTCTTGACAACATTCGATTTTATCATGGTTCCAATGATATTACGGTTTTCCCCGAAAACATGGTAACCGCTGTTGAGGCTCTCAAAACAAACGGTTCGACTCATGTGGAGTCGTTCTCAATTGAAGGCGGGACGCATTACACATCCTTCTTCCCGTCAATTAATCATACAATTACTTGGTTTGATAGCTTAAGACAGGGGTTTTAAAAGATAAAAAGTTGTTTTTAGAGTTTGGGGAGTGTCAAAATAACTGGGTCTCTGTTTAAGACTTCCAAAGGTATTTAGC